>NZ_JAFCXG010000005.1:174225-265157 GCF_049898185.1 Acinetobacter sp. 40AMC3-4 | reverse complement strand
CTTTTGCCAGTGTTGATCTGTCAGCATGGTACGAGGCATAGCGAATAGTAAAATTGGGTTTGGCGATTTGATTTTACTACTTCGCTATTTTTTTAAGCTAAAAGTGTCAACACACCCTAGTTAAACCAAATATTAGTATCAGGATTTAAATGCATCCTCGAGCGCCCAAAGCACCTGTGCCTTGGTCTGGAAAAACCGGCTAAACAAACTGGAGAGTGAACCCACAATCGTAATATGACCAAGTTTCGGAATTTGAATCAGATGGCTATGATTGCCCTTCTCTTTCAGTACACGGTCCAAATCCTGGCTATTGAAATGCCCAACAATCTTGTCTTTTTCGGCAATAAACAGATAATGCCGGATTGAGCTATTTTTAACAAAATAATAAGGCATCACCTGCTGATAAGGCACCGCCTGATCAAATGCATCGGCACAGATCGGATCATTTTTGTAATCAAAATGATAAGGCCCCGCCAGACCAATAATCGCCCGGATTTGATTGTGATCAATGCTGGCAGATTGCGGATGATACAAGGCAGACATCACATTGAATGCCCCGGCAGAGTGTCCCATCAAGACCAGATTTTCAGCACAGATCTGCAACTGTCCAGCTGACTGCTGCAAATGATTCAGCAATAAATGCAGATCATGAATATAGGTCGGAAAAATATGTTGTGGCGCCAGATGATAATTCATCACCACCACATCATAACCTTCTTTAGCAAAGGACTCGCCAATAAACTGATAATCCTTTTTATCGCCATGTAACCAGGCACCGCCATGCACAAAAACAATCAGGGGACGATGGAGCAAAGGCTGCTGACTCCGGAACAGATCAAAGCGTTGCCGTGATTTTAGACCATAAGCCAGCTGAGTTTCGATCGTGTAACCCTGTTTAGGCGTTAAACGATTCAGCGCATAACTGCCAAAATCATAGAGTCTAAATGCTTTATAGCGTTGCTGGACTTCCAGAATCTGATTCGACAATTGGTTTTTAAAATGACCGACCTTATGGAGCATCGGTTGGTTCAACCGTATCAGGATCTATCGCAACCGGCGTCTGTTCAATACCCGGCTGCGCATATGCCGGTGCAGCAAAGTTTTGATTAGCCAGACTTGAATATTGCTCCACGTTATCGATTAAAGTCACAATTTTGGTGACATTGCCCACTTGCTGCAATACCTGATTCAGGTCAGTAATTTCTGCGCTGTTCAAACGTCCCATCACATACAGCACGCCATCTTCAGTATGCACATGTAGTTTACTGTCCGAAACCACAGTGGCTTTCATGATCAGGCCACGGGTATTCGCTGTGACCGCAGTATCCTGCATGATGGTGCTATAGCTGATCTGATTGCCTACAGTAATAAAATTATGTACCGCTTTGACATCGCTCATGGATTTGACATTGTCTTCAGCTAGCTGCTTGAGATGTGCATCGGGCACCTGACCGGTCAGCAAGACATTGCCATGAAAACTTTCAATATTGACCCGAGCCTGTTTGAAGCGCGAATCCAGTTTATAAAGATTAATTTTTGCAGTACGGACAATTGAGGAATCAATAAATACCTGCCCCAAGGTACGCGCCCCACTTTCAGTTCCGACAGGAGCCGTACCTGTGCCGCTGGAAATAAAACTTGCACAACCTGATAAACTTGCGACACACAGCATTGTTATTGCAATACGCTTAACCACTCAGCAAGACTCCTTCATTTTATTACGTCTTTTTCAATCTAATAATCTGTTTTCAAGCTCAGATCATGTCAATTCTGCTTGAACTTTACAATGATCTTGAAGCAAATATAAGCATCTTTAGACCTTATTTTGTTCAAAGGTTAATAAACTCTTGATCAAAAGTAAAAGCATTTTCAATCCATTCCAGATCATAAGGGTATTGCGAAAAGTCATGCTGTATGGTTTTTGCAAATTGCTGTTTAAAATCAAAACAAATCACGTCAAAACGATAGTAATAGTGTGCAAATTGTGGATTTTTCTGAATAAAGCACATTGCCGTCTTGAGCATCTTTACCTGTTTTGCTCTGCAAATCGACTCGATCGCTTGCGCATATCGGGTTTGCGCACGTGCTTTGACTTCCACAAAGACCAGTTCCTGATCACGCACCAGAATCAGATCCAGCTCGCCATAGCGACTGTGATAATTGGCGGTCAGGAACTGAAATCCATGGTTCTGCATCAGTTGAGCCGCTTGCTGCTCCGCCCATGCACCTAATTGCTGTCGCAGCATTGCTCTTTCGCTCATAGTAGCTTGACACCTGTGCCACTGTACTGGAAACATTGTGGACTACGCTGAATACTGTGGTCCGTGATTTCAATTCGCCCAGTTCTACCCTGAAATTCAATATGCTGCAAATGCGGTTGTGACAGGTACTGCTGGGTGATCTGCCAGGCATCGCCACCGGCTCTTTGGCATAGGCCTGTAGAACATCCGGCCAGTCAGCCAGATAAAGCACAGGTACATCACAGAACTTGATTCCTCGTGGCGGTTTATGCTGTTCGCTAATCGCATTGGCCACGGTATACATCCGTTTATGGCTTAATTCAGGTATGGCAGCCAGCCCTTCTGCATTGCCGAGGTATAACAGCCCTTGTTTTGGCATTAAAAAAATGGGCGCCTTGTTCACGATTTTAAAATTCAGATCACTTTGGCTCAGCAGTGACATCAGCAACAGTTCATGCTCGGCTTCACTGCCCGGCTGGCGTAAAACCAGCAGTTGCTGAACCCCATCTTTAACCAGAAGGGTTTTTAAGGCAGCAGCATCCTCTTTTTTGGACAGGCTGAATTGCCAGACTTGGGGTGATGATTCTGCTACATCATTCAGGCTGAGGGTACGTACTTTAGGTTTGCTCTTGAGTAGTTGTTCCACATCGCTACGTGCCAATGGACCCACCACCATTTTGGTCTTTTTATTGACATGCTGTTTCAGTAGCTGGGAGATATTTTTCTGATTGGAATTGACCCATTTTAATGGAACTTTCTGCCCGGAAGTAGCATAAGTACTGAGAAAACCCTGTTTGATACTCGATGCAGCTCGCGCCAAAGGCCCGGATTCGGGTAGAATGATCAGCACTTCTGCTTGTACGCTGCTGATGTAGCTGACTAAACACAAGCCCAATATTTTATTTTTAATCTTCCATTTTTTATTATTCAATTTATTCCACATGGAGAAACCTATGAGTGCTCAGTTATTTGTTGTTGCGACTCCAATCGGGCACTTAGATGATATTAGTTATCGTGCACTTCAGGTGTTAAAGTCGGTGAGTCTTATTGCTGCCGAGGATACACGAACTTCAGCACAATTGCTTAAACACTTTAATATTCAAACACCTCTGACCGCTTGCCATGAGCATAATGAAAGCAACAAGATTGATCAGCTGATCCAGCGCCTGCTGAATGGCGAAGATATGGCCCTGATCAGTGATGCTGGCACTCCCCTGATTAGCGACCCTGGCTTTAAATTTGTCCGTGCTGCACAAGCGCATAATATTCGCGTGATTCCTGTACCTGGTGCTTGTGCGGCTATTGCTGCCTTAAGTGCTGTTGGCTTGCCGAGTGACCGCTTCAGCTTTGAAGGTTTTCTGCCATCCAGACAAAGTCAGCGCCTGCTGAATCTGGAAAAACTGAAAGATGAAACCCAGACTTTAATTTTCTATGAAGCACCGCACCGGATTCTGGAGTCCGTTAAAGATATGGCCAGCGTTTTCGGAGCAGATCGCCCGGTCGGTTTTGCGCGAGAAATCACCAAGACTTTTGAAACTATCAAGAAAATGACCTTGGGTGAATTGGTGGAATTCATTAGCAATGATCACAATCAGCAAAAAGGCGAAATTGTTCTAGTGATTGGCGGTGCCACCGAAGAAAAAGATCTGGATCAGGAAAAGCTGGATAAATTATTGAATCGCCTATTACAGGACCTTTCGGTCAAAGCTGCTTCACAACTGGCGGCAGATTTAACCGGAATCAAAAAGAAAGTCGCTTATCAACGTGCTTTAGAACTGACTTCGGCAAACGACTAATTGCTTTAGATTTTCTATTACGTTTGGATTTGCAAAAAAAAACACCACATTGAATGTGGTGTTTTTTATAAGAAACAAGTTAATCAATAACTTATTCTTTGGCTACTGATTCATCTGCCGGCACTTCAACAATACGACCACCACTGGCAAGGAAAGCCGCAATCTCGTCTTCAAGTGCTTGACGCTTTTTCAGCTTTGCAGTGACGGTCAAAGTTTCAGCTTCTACAAGATCGGTATCACTGACGACCTCTGTGCTATCGACCGCGCCTTTTTCAGCGGCTTTTGCTTCATCATCGTCAACAATTGAATCTTCAACGTCGTCATCATAATCATTCATGTCTGTCATTTGCATCTCCCCAAAAATGGCCCTCGCTTGGTATTCCAAGTCAGGTATCGAATTAAGTGAAATTTAGCAATCTCTTCGACCTTCGCCTAGTACCAAACATCAAAAAATCGTATCTTTTTTAAACAAAATCGTTACTCTTTATTGGTGTTTGTTTAAAAAATTTACATTTCTGTCTTAAGCTGCGTAGCGTGTGTCTTTAAGTAAACCCAGACCATTGGCTTGCGCCATAAATGCATCTTTCAACATGGGCTGATTTTCTACCTGTTTCAGGCCGAAATTGCGTGCCCAAACCATCGGGAAGAATAATGTGGTTTCCATCCAACCAATCGCAGACATGCTGTGCATCATGGCATCATTCTGGCCCTTACGGCAATGCTCATAGCGTTTCAGGGTCTGCTCATGTGCCCATACGCCACGCGCCTGATCATGTAGCAAAACATCACAGAGCACGGCAGCATCCAGACAGCCAATATTCACCCCTTGTCCAGCTAAAGGATGAATTACATGTGCAGCATCTCCAATCAGGGCTAAACCGTCTTGAATATACTGTTGGGCAGCACGGGCTTTTAAGGGGAAAGTGGCACGTGGTGTCGCCTCTAAGACTCCACCCAACATATGCTGGCTTTCACGAGTCAAGAGTTGAGTAAATTCAGCATCTGACAACGCTGCATATTCTTCGGCATAATCCTCTGGCAAGGTCCAGACAATTGATTGCCAATGTCCCTGCTCTTCCGGATTAAGGCTGGCCATAGGTAAAAAAGCCAGAGGACCAGTTTCGAGAAAAATCTGACGCGCCATGTACTGATGAGGCTGAATCGTTTTAATCGCACAACTGATGCCTGCCTGTTTATAGTCCAGTACATCAATATCGATGAAAGCTTGCTCACGTACAAAGGAGTTTGCACCATCTGCACCAATGACCAGTTTGGTTTTGAGCTGAGTACCATCTTCCAGATGAATGATCCACACACCGACGCCACGTTCAACACGGCTGACTTTGACTTGTGTTCTATAATCTTGAACATTTTCCAGCATCTTTTGCTGAATGGCCAGATTCAGAATGCTGGGCTCCACCATCGAGCCTAAAGCCTGCTCTACCGATGGTGTTTTTTCTGAAGACTGGCCAAAATTAATTTCACCATAGCCATTTTTATTCCACACCTGCATACCAGTATAAGGCTGCTGGCGTACTAAATTTTCCCAGACACCCACCGTTTTTAACAGGTGAATGGTTGCCTGACTTAAAGCCAAAACACGCGGATTGGCCACACGCAAAGTTTTATCTGCATCCAGAATTGGCGCTGCATCCAGAACTGTAGGCTGCACACCACCTTGAGCTAACAGAAGCGCTGTAAGTCCACCAACCAGCCCACCACCAATAATGACGACGTCTAATATTTCGTTAGTTTGATTTAAGCTCATGCTTTTAACCCCATGGCATAATTTGCAACCAGTGGCTTGATGCCTGGAATCGTATCAAAAGCGATTAAACCAGTATTACGAATCAGCTTTAAGAAAGGATTCTGGTTACTAAAACCACGTACTACTGAATCACAGAATTTAATCACACGCTGCTGGTCACTGAGACGGGATTTCTCATAGTCTAGCAATATTGCAGCATCGCCCAAGTCTGCGCCTTGTGCCTGTTGCTCTTTCAGGTAACGCACCAATACATGCGCATCACGCATACACAGGTTAAAGCCCTGTCCAGCGACCGGATGAATCGTATGGGCTGCATTACCCATGAGCACTACACGACCAACAGCCTGCTTTTCAGCTAACACTTGAGACAATGGAAAACTGAACCGTTTTCCGGTTTTCTGGAATTTTCCGGCACGATCGCCATACGTTTCCTGCAAGGCATCCAGAAAATGCTGGTCATTTTCATCTCCCAACCATTCTCCTTCAGTACCTTTTTTCACTGGCCAGACCACTGAACGACGATACTCACCCGGTAGTGGTAAAAGTGCCAAAGGCCCTAAATGGCTGAAACGCTCAAAGCCCACATGAGCATGTGGCTTTGAAGTTTGTACTGTGGTCACAATCGCAACCTGATCATAATCATGTTCTGACGCACCAATACCCAAGGCTTTACGGCAGAAAGAATCCCGCCCATCGGCGGCAATAACCAGTTTGGACTGTAATTTTAGTGACGATTCACCACGCTGAGCTTCGATATAAGCAAAGTCTGTATCTTGGATAAGGGATGTCACTTGAACACCATCAATCAGTTCAATCAATGGCTCTTTTTTGACTTGGGTCAGCAGTACACGACCGAGCCAGGCATTTTCAATGACCTGACCAAAGCTTTCGACTTTTTCCTGTTCGGCTTTCAGTCGAGCCTTACCAAAACTGCCCTGTTCGGTAATATTCACTTCCAGAATTGGGGTAGCATGTTCTTGCAAGGCATTCCAAAGTCCAAGCTCCTGATAGATCTGCACGCTACGGCGTGACAAGGCACTGTTACGTGCATCAAAACTGGAATGATATGGCGCAAGATTTTCATCATCATAATTTGGGTATTTAATGGCTTCCAACAGTTTGACTGCAATATTGATTTTCGCCAACATCAATGCGAGGCTTAAGCCGACCATACCACCACCGACAATGATGACTTCTTGTTGCATGCTTACTTCCTTATCTGTTTATTCGCATCTATGGCGAATTACATAAAACGTATACTGGTTTTATCTTACCTCAAGGCTTTAAATTTTTATAATGATTCGTTTTATTTAGTTTTCTCCATGATGATCCAGCCTATATTGAAAAACCAAGACATCGCGCTTTTCAGTCCCCAACTTCGGCAATACAGTATAGGCATTGATCCGTTCAACGATTTCAAACCCTGTCTTAAAAGCACTTGGTGTGCCTGTATATGTTCTGCATCACAGAAAGTATCTAGTGATTTAAATGTAAGATATTGTCTAAAATACTGAATCACCGCTTTCATCGCCTCAAGCATATAGTCCTGCCCCTGAAATCGAGGACCAAGTCCGAAATGAATTTCAAGGCTGTTATTTTGCTGTTGAATAATCGTTAGTAACCCGATTGCCAGATGACTTTTTCGCTCAGCAATCACCCATGAAAATCCTTTAATCGGTTGCTGCCAATAGCTTAACGCCCATTTCTGCAACATCTGCTGAGTTTGACCGACTGTTGTATGCACCTGTCGTTGTAAGTATTTTGATGCTTCAACGTCGCCACAATACTCTTGGAATAATGAAAATTCATCTCCAACTTTATATGCTCTTAACTCCAACCAAGTTGTCTTTAATTCAGCAACTAAAATATTTATACTCACTTTTATCAACTCAGCATTAAAAAACGGAATGTTGTAATTTCATTTGGCACTTATACGATTCGATCGCAAACCTAGTCAAATTGGTATAACTCGATCTACTCGCTTCGCACAATTTTGAATACATATTGCTACTGGTAAATCCTGAATGATAAAATTGTGAATCAAGCCATTTATAAATGAGCTGATATTCACTTTCAGTAGCAGGAGGCCCATTTTCAATCACTATTATTTTCTTATTTTGAGAGAGTTTTATAAATATAACTCGATTTTTTAGCTAACAGATATTTTAAAAAAAATTTATCCAACCATGTACAACCTAATCTTATTTGTATGATAGTAATCATTAATCTTTAGCTAAGTGTTGTTGTAGATCTGAGGATGATTCTATTAATAACCTATAAACACCTATATAAAAAACCCCGGAAATATACCGAGGTTTCTTCATCTTCCACACTATTTCTATCCTCTCGACAAGCTACTCAAAGACATTATCCTATCTTGTAAGAAACTCGTGCAGGAGGATTAGCTTAACGCACAATATTGGTATGATGATCTGTATGGTGTACTGTTTTACCCAACTTCGTTCCTGTATAAATCAGGTACAATGCCGACAAACCAACCAATACATAAATAATTCGAGATAAGGCGCTCATATCACCAAAGATCGCAGCGACCAAATTAAAATCGAATGCACCAATTAAACCCCAATTGATGCCACCAATGATTGTTAAAGCATAAGCAATCCAGTCAATCGTATTTAATTTCATAAGTGTTCTCCTGCTGTTATTTAAGTTTATTTAAGGATCAGAGAAAGTATGAGAATCTCAGCGCATTTAATATGTAGCTTTGATGCTAAAAACAGATTTTCTGTGTTGACTTCGTGTCACTTTTTAAGCTGTAAATTTTACTTAGGTTAGTTTTATTTGACTTGTTCGAGATAAACGTAAGCTAAGTCACTTTTTGATCGATTCGATATAGCTAGGAATTCTTGTTTAAAACGGCATAGAAATGTCATAAAAAAGCCGATCTTGCGACCGGCTTGCTGTATTTTTTCTCAAATTAAGCAGCGCACGCTTTCGCCATTAATGCCTCAATCTCTTCTACCGTTTTGACGACTTTCGCGGTTAAAACTAGCGGGCCATTTGCAGTGGCCACCACATCATCTTCAATCCTAATGCCAATTCCACGCCATTTAGCATCTACTGTTTCATCATCAGGCGCGATATAAAGACCCGGCTCAACGGTAACGACCATACCCTCTTCATACGAGCGCCATTCACCGTCCACCTTATAAGCACCGACATCATGCACATCCATACCGAGCCAGTGTCCGGTACCATGCATGTAGAACTGGCGGAAAGCTTCTTTTTCTATAATGTCGTCAATATTCCCCTGCATCAAGCCAAGATCGAGCAAACCTTGCACTAGGATGCGCACTGCAACATTATGTGGTTCTTTATACGAGTTACCAATTTGCACAGCATTAATTGCAGCAATTTGAGCATCCAGCACTACATTATATAAAGCTTTCTGTTCCGGGCTAAATTTACCATTCACTGGAAAGGTACGGGTAATGTCTGAAGCATAAAGCTGATATTCAGCCGCAGCATCAATCAGGACCAAATCGCCATCTTTCAGTTCTTTGTCATTTTCTACATAATGCAGGATGCAGGCATTCTCACCGCCACCGACAATACTGTTATAGGCCGGAACACCGCCATTTTTGCCAAAGATATAATTCAGCTCGGCTTCCAGTGCATATTCCATCATGCCCGGGCGTACTGCTAGCATCGCTTGCGTATGTGCATCAGCAGAAATATCGGAAGCAATCTGCATCAATTCAATTTCATTTGCATCTTTATGCAGACGCATTTCATCGACAATACGATCCAGCTGAATTACTTGCGCTGGTGCAGAAGTACCACGACGGCTTTCACCACTTGCAGTTGCAATCCATTTGGCGACACGCGCATCAAACTCTGCATGCTGTCCAATGCGATAAAATAACTGATCTTTATTTTGTAACTTTTCTAAGATTTCTTCATCCAGCAGATCAATTGCATAGGCTTCATCTGCATCATAATCCTGAATAGCCCCGTCAATACCCGCGCGGTAGCCATTCCAGATTTCCATTTCACGGTTACGTTCCCGACAGAACAAACTGTAGCTATAGCCTTCTTCTTCAGTGTCAAAGGTTTCAATCACAGCCACAGCTTCAGGTTCCGCAAATCCGGTTAAATAGAAGAAACTACTGTCGGCGCGGTATTTATAATCTGCATCACGGTTACGCATAGCTACCGGACTGGTCGCGATAATGGCGATACTGCGTAAACCAATTTCCCCTGCGAGGATTGCGCGACGTTCCTCAAAAACTGCCTGTGTCAATTTCTTCATTACACCTTACTTCTTATCGATCAATACTTGTATTTAGAATATAGTCTTGAAATCAGACTATAGATTTCACTGTAAACAGCAAAATATATGCCTGATTTCAAGCAGGTGATGACTCACCTCAGCATTTCATCAGCTTGGACGTTTAGGCGAGAAAATCTCGACCACACTTTGCGCGTCTGTAACAGCGGCTTTAGGCTGATTTTTTTGACTAAATTGCTGTAAGAGTGGTGTTTCTTCAACTTCGACCTTTTTACGCCCTAAAGACAGGCTGACAGGAATCAGACGCACAAATTCGTACAATTCCTGATAGCTTTCTTCACCTTCGGCATCATCGTCCGAGTCTTCAAATTCAACTGCGGCTACATCTTGTAAATGTTCAATCAGTTCAACTTCATCCTGACGGATATGTCCTGAAGCCAGTCCGAAACCTAAGACCACGCCGGCACACCAGTCCGCCAGAGCCTGTACGCGTTCTGAAAGCACATGCTCATCATCAGGCAGCAAAGGTAAATAATCCAGCTCATCTTCAGACAATGCATGGAACACATCTTCAGCTTCGCCCGTCAACAACTCTAATGCTTCGGCATCCAGTTCAGGTACATCCAGTGTTTCTAAAATCTGTAACCACTCTTCACTGCTTGGCGCCTGGGTGACACAAACAATGCCTGTTAGCAAACCATGCAGTTCGCTAGGGCTAGAAATTTCCTCAATTGAAGAAAAATTGCGGTGCCATTCGGTCCAACCTGAAATATCGTCTTGCATTCGTTTATCCAATCTTTATACTGCTTATATATTACCTTTGTTTGCAACACTGTGCGACCTCGATATGTTAGAAGAATTACAGCGTCTACAAGTGCAGATCGGCGTGTTAAAAACGCGACTTGCACGGCTTGAAAGTGAAAATTCCAGTTTGCGCGAAGAGCAAGACTCTTCAATGATGCAACATCAACAGCAAATTGAACAAAAGAACAGCGTGATTGCGCAAAAACAACAAGAAAATGAAAATCTGACAGAACAATTGACGGATTCTCGTGCCCAATTTCAACTGCTCAATAATGATGCAACTGCACTGGCAGACCGTTATGGCCGTCTGGAAAAAAGCTGTACCGATCTAAAAAACCGTTTTCAGGAAATTCTGGCTGAACGCAATGAGCTGCGTGTGGTTAAGGAAAAGATGATCCTTGAACAGCGTCATGCCCAACAGGAAATTCAGCGTCTGACTCAGGAATCTGAACGTTTAACCCAGAAAAATGAAAATGCCAAAGCCAAGGTTGAAGCGATTATTCAACGTCTGGCGATTCTCGGTACTGCGCAGGATCATCACGCACAGGAAATTCAACAACTGGCCCATCCGACTGAAGCGACTGAGGAAGCCTCACCATGAGTGAACAAATTGCAATTGATCTCAGAGTATTGGGGCATAGTTTCCGTCTGGCCTCTACTCCTGACAAGCAGGAAGAATTAGAACGCGCAGCACAGTTATTAAATGACAAATACGATGAATTTCGTCGTAAAGCACCACGTATGGAACCTAGCAAGCTGATTATTATGGTGGCACTTGAGCTGATGCAGGAGGTTTTGAATATGAATAGATCACTGCAACAATATGCGCATTGCGAGCGTTTGTTACAAACTATTTTAGAAGAAGTTGAAGAACTGACTGAATAATCTCGAATTCTGTTTAAACTTCGGACATTCGACCGAACTGTTTACAGTTCATGAACAGCATAGAGTTGCCACACCGGGATTATTGTTTATAATTAACTTAACTCTGAGGTGTTCGCCAGCGGGTCTATTCCCCTGCCGATACTAACACTTATGGGTGTGTTCTGTATATTTAGAGTGTATGCCCATCTCCGTATGGGAAACCCAGCAAGTATACGTCGCATCCTCCTTGAACTCATCGGGTTCAGGGTAACGACACATGCAGCGGCATCTTCGGAGTACTTCAATTTCTTTTTCAAAATATAATTATAATTTTTCCTGAATTTCCTCTTATTTTAATTTTATAGTCTTTCTCTCGAACATTCTTCCAGATTCATTTTATTGATGTAATAATCATCTTGCATGAAAATGAACTCTTTTAAATTAAAAAAAGAAATCTAAATTGCTTTAAGTTAAATAAAGATGAAAAAGTTTTTGGTAACTCACTCCCCTATTTTTTAGGCAATTTTATCTCGATATAAAACATGCATCGCCCAGATTGCAGCAGGAATCCAGCCTAAAATCGAAATCTGAAGCATTAAGCATACTGTCGCTTCGACTGGTCGATGAAGGGTCATAAATAATGACCAAGGGAAAATAAATGCAACAATTGATTTCATTTTTAAAACCCTCTTTTGCCATGTTTTAAATTTTTATATCCAGTTTTTATGGGCACTTAAAACTGGTACTAAGATTTAGATATTTTTAATGGGATCAGCAGAATCTCTGTACATGCTGTAATCCCGCGTAAAAATATCCTGAAAGCCTAATTCAGCCAGCTTAAATGAAGCTTAAAAATTATTTTAAATCCGCTAACCTTTGCATATTTTCAATCAAAATATTGACGTTTGAATGAAACAGTCTTTGCTTTAACTTTTATTTTCCATAGATTCAGATCTGAATAAAATCTTGAATCCCTAGACCTTTATTTACTTACTGCAGCTAGTGTACTCAAGGGTGATACTCGCCAAATCACATCACCGACATCATCAGCAACCAAAATGGCACCTGAAGAATCTACCGCCACACCGACCGGTCGCCCATATGCATCGCCCTGATCACTTAAAAATCCAGTCAAGACATCTTGAGGTGGGCCCATCGGTTGCCCATTCTGAAAGGGAACAAAAATCACTTTATAGCCACTATGCGGTTTGCGGTTCCATGAACCATGCTGGCCAATCAGCGCACCGTTTCGATATTGAGGCATCAGGTCTGCCCTATAGAAGGCCAAGCCCAATGAAGCTGTATGATTGCCCAATGCATAATCCGGTGGAATTGCTTGCGCAACTAAGGCAGGTTTTTGCGGTTTGACCCGTGTATCTACATGTTGGCCATAATAACTATAGGGCCAGCCATAAAAAGCACCTTCTTTGACAGAGGTCAAATAATCAGGAACCAGATCATTACCGAGCTCATCACGTTCATTCACCACTGTCCAAAGTGTGCCGCTCTTAGGTTGCCAATCCATGCCATTCGGATTACGCAGTCCGGTGGCAAAAGGTCGCGCTTGAGCACTGGCTATGTCAAATTCCATGATCAGTGCCCGGCCCTGCTCTTGCTCTAAGCCATTTTCAGCGACATTACTGTTGGAACCCACCGTGATATAGAGTTTGCTTCCGGCAGGATTGGCAATAACATTTTTGGTCCAGTGATGGTTTAAACGACCTGCCGGTAAATCCAGCATCTTGGTACCAGTTGCTGTAATTTGAGTCGCACCGTTCTGATAAGGAAAACGCATCAGGGCATCAGTATTCGCCACATACAACATATTACCGACTAGCGCCATGCCAAATGGAGAATTGAGATTCTGTAAAAATACGGTTTTTTGTTCAGCTACCCCATCTCCATTGCTATCGCGAAGCAGACTGATGCGGTTGGCACTGGGGTGCGATGAACCTGCACGTTGCATCACCCATTTCATGATTTTGCCTTTGATCCCTTTGCTGTCATCGGGCTTAGGCGGTGCATCGGTTTCAGCCACCAGTACATCACCATTCGGCAATACATACAGCCAGCGCGGATGCTGCAACCCTTTGGCAAATGCCTGAACTTTTAAACCTGTCGCTGTTGTCGGCATTTTACCTTCAGGCCAACCTTTAGCAGGTGCAATATTGACCGTAGGCAGCAAGCTTGATTTTGGTTTGGGCAAATGTGGCTGGGAACCATAACTGTCATTGATTGGCGACTTGGAAGGCATGGTACATCCAGTCATGGTTAAGAGAAGTGCACAGCCGGCACCTGTAAGTAAAAGTTGAATAGGCTGATGAAGCATTTTTATCTCTTGTTATTATCATCCTCAACTTACTTTAAAAAACAATTTGAGATGCCACTAGCGGGTTCTTGTTTTTTCTGGTTATGAATTGGTTATCAATTTTAAGTCAGGTCTGATATTTTTCTTGCTATAAAATAAATTTATCCTGATTAACTTACGCAGGACTAGAGGATAACATTTCCAGTGTAATTTTTTTCACCTCATTACGGCTGTGCCGGATATGGGCATCCAATATAGAGAGACAGAACGCTGCATCTTGGGCAAGCAGCGCCTTTAAAATCTGTTGATGTTCAGCATAGGTGGCTGTAACCCGATAATCTTTGGAAAAATCCAGACGGCGTATAATGCGAATTTTTTCGCTGATCTCACTATGTATTTTTGCCATTTCTGCATTGCCGGCTGCCAATACCAAATGACAATGAAATGCTTCATCTTCTACAGATAACCGCCTGAGATCATAGATATATTGTTCTGGTTGAATACACCAGGTTTGAATCAAAACAGCCAGAGCAACCTGCAACTGGTCTTTGGGCATCTGACAAAGTTGTTCGACTGCATAACCTTCCAATAAAATCCGCAGATCATACAGTTCTTCATAAACTTTAAAGTCTAGTGACCGAACCTTCCAGCCACTTCTAAACTGCACCTCGACATAACCTTCCTGCTGCAAGCGATACAAAGCTTGCCGGATGGGTGTACGGCTTACGGCATAGCTTTCAGCAATTTCCGATTCGGTAAAGCGCTCTCCCGGCATCAGCTTAAAGTCAAAAATGTCATTTTTAATTTTCTGGAAAACCAGCTCAGACAGATTGTCTGAGCTTTTTCCTGTCGCTTTAGTACTTGGATTGCGAACAATAGTCATGGCTCAATCCATTACTCCATATAGACCAGTGGCTCACCACTATGCACGGTCTGACCAGAACGGCAGATAATGGCTTTGACAATGCCATCATCGTCAGCATAGACCGGCAGCTCCATTTTCATGGCCTCGATGATGGCCACCGTGTCGCCTTTTTTCACAATCTGCCCGGCTTCTACAAAAATCTTCCAGATATTGCCGGTCATAGAGGCGTTGAGAGGGACATACTGGCTGTAATCGGTATCATCCTGCAGCACTTCTATTTCTACAGGTGCATCAAACTCGTCTTTCCAGCGCTCTACCTCGGCACTAAAAGCAGCCTGCTGCTGCGCTTTAAAAGCAGCAATACTGTCCTGTTCTGCAGCAAGGAAATCCTGATATGCTGCAAAGTCAAACTCGCATTCCTCAATTTTGATTTCTGCCAGACCATGGGCGAAATCAGCACGGAACTGATCCAGTTCGGCCTCAGTGACCTCATAATATTTAATCTGGTCAAAAAAGCGTAAGAACCATTGCTGATCGCCAAACTGCTTGTTCTTTTTAAACTTATTCCAGATCGGTACGGTACGGCCAATCAACTGATAGCCACCCGGTGAGTCCATGCCATAAATACACATATACATGCCACCAATCCCGACTGTACCTTCAGCGGTAAAAGTACGGGCCGGATTATATTTGGAACTCAGTAAACGGTGGCGCGGATCAATGGGCACTGCACAAGGTGCAGTCAGATATACATCACCTAGCCCTAAAATCAGATAATTGGCATCAAAAATAATGTCTTTAACTTGCTGACGAGTGTTTAGACCATTAATTCGCTGAATAAAATCGACATTATTCGGTAGCCATGGGGCCTTGGCACAGACACTTTCCTGATAACGCTCAACCGCACCCAGAGTCGCTGAGTCCTCAAAGGCCATGGGTAAATGGATAATTCTTGAAGGTATTTTAATGTCACGTAAATCACCCATCTGTTCTTCAAGACCAAGCAGGAAGTGAATCAGTTGCTGCTGGCTCAAACGCAGACCATCATATTTAATCTGCAAGGATCGCACACCAGGTGATAATTCCAGGATACCGTCAAGATCAGCTTCACGGATCAGTTGCATCAAGCGGTGTACGCGCAGGCGTAGGGCCAAATCCAGTACGTTATCACCGTATTCCAGCAAGATATAACTGTCACCTGCCTGACGATATACAGCTTTTGGTGCATCTGGCGTAGCTTCACGCAATGCCAGGATACTTTCTGCCTGAACTGTAACGATTTCAGCCTCGCTGGTTATCTCTGCCTTGGCAAAGTTTTGGAGGGTTTGAATTTGCTGCCGCTCCAGCGCATTGGCCTGCTTTACCGAGATTGGATAGAAGCTAATCGTGTCATCGGCTTTCAGTTGACCAATTTTCCAGAGTTCAGCTTTGGCAATGGTCACCGGACAGACAAAGCCACCCAGGCTCGGACCATCTTTGGCAAGAATTACGGGGAAATCACCGGTAAAGTTAATCGCACCAATGGCATATTCACAGTCATGTACATTGGATGGATGCAGACCCGCTTCACCGCCATTTTCACGCGCCCAGCTTGGCGTCGGTCCGGTTAAACGGATACCCAATCGGTTCGAGTTAAAATGCACTTTCCAGCTTGATGCAAAAAACTCCTCAATATATTCAGCTTTAAAGAAATCAGGAGCGCCATGCGGACCATAGAGCACACCAATTTTCCATTCCTTGCCATAACTTGGAATCAGATCTGTTGCCAAAACTTCAGGTTCTGCAATCGCTAAAGGTAGACCATCGGCCGGCAGCTCAGGATTCACCATCTTAATCATGTCACCAGCCCGTAACACTCGGCCTGCATGTCCACCAAAATTACCTAAAGCAAAGGTAGAACGGCTACCCAGATATTCCGGCACATTCAGACCATTTCGTACAGCCAGGTAGGTCCGGCATCCAGATTCAACCTGTCCAATTTTTAGGGTTTGGCCTGCTTTTACCTGAATAGGCTGCCAGAAATTTACTGCTTCATCATCCAGACTTACCGGACAAGGTGCGCCAGTTAAAGCAATGATATTTTCTGCATGAAATTTGAGGATTGGACCTTGCAGGGTAAATTCAAACCCGGCGGCGGCCTCGACATTCCCAACAATTTTATTGGCCAGCCGGAAGGCATAATCATCCATTGGGCCTGAAGGCGGTACACCAATATCCCAATACCCGACACGACCCGGATAATCCTGAATCGAACTTTGTGTACCCGGCTGAATCACCTCAATCACATTCGGCACATATTTGAAATCATCCAGCATGCGTGTCCAGATCTGCATCTGTTCAAAACGTGGATCTGAAATAACAGTATGCACATAATCCAGATTGGTACTAATACCATTCAGGCGAGTTTCAGCTAAAGCTGATTTAAGCGTATGAATGGCAGTATCACGATCTTCAGCATGCACAATAATCTTGGCAATCATCGGGTCAAAGTATTGGGAAATTTCAGTTCCGGTACTCACCCAGGTATCAACCCGGACATTTTCCGGAAAAAAGACATCGGTCAAAATCCCTGGACTCGGCTGGGAATTCTTAACTGGATCTTCGGCATAGATGCGTACTTCAATCGCTGCACCTTGAGGCTGAATACTGCTTAGATGCTTCCAATCCAGAGTATCACCTGCTGCAACTTTCAACATGCATTCAATCAGGTCTAAACCGGTCACCATTTCAGTCACCGGATGCTCCACCTGCAAACGGGTATTCACTTCAAGGAAATAAAACTCGTCACGTGCTGTATCGTAAATAAACTCAACCGTACCGGCACTGCGATATTCCACCGATTTGCCCAGTTCAACTGCCGCCTGATGCAATTTTTGACGGGTTGCTTCAGGTAACTGTGCCGCTGGTGTTTCTTCCACAACCTTCTGATTACGGCGCTGCAGTGAACAGTCACGCTCGCCCAAAGCCACCACTTGCCCCTGACCATCCCCAAAAATCTGTACTTCGACATGACGGGCTTTATCGAGAAAGCATTCTAAAAATACTCCGGCATCTTTAAAGAACTGCTCGCCCAGACGTTTTACACTTTCATAAGCCTCCTGAAGTGCCTCGGCATCATCACAACGGGTCAAGCCAATTCCGCCACCGCCTGCTGTACTTTTCAGCATAATTGGATAACCAATTTTTTCAGCTTCTGCCAAAGCTTCGTCCAGACTATTTAGCAGACCTGTACCGGGAGTCATCGGTACATTGGCAGCTGCAGCAAGTTCACGGGCACGATGTTTTAAACCAAACTCTAAAATTTGCTCCGGTGTTGGCCCCATGAAAGCAATATTATTTGCTTCGCAGGCACGGGCAAAGTCAGCACTTTCTGACAGAAAACCATAACCTGGGAAAATTGCTTCGGCCCCGGTATTCTTGGCTGCGGCAATCAGCTTTTCAATACTTAAATAGGTATCACTCGGTTTGGTACCTTCTAAGGACACTGCAATATCTGCATCAATCACATGCTGTGCATAACGGTCCGTTTCTGAATAGACGGCTATACTGGTTATACCCATTTTTTTTAATGTGCGAATGGCACGAACAGCAATTTCGCCGCGATTTGCAATCAGTACAGTTTTAAACATGTGAATCCCCTTTTATTCTCTCTATTTTTTGAATCTGCTGAATGGGTCTATTTCGTTGTTTTCTGATTCAGCTGCTGTATATAAAGCCGCTATCGACTATGTTCGCTGCTCTGTGTCGTAGCCTTTGATACATACCGTCCGCAAATACAGCTTTTTTAAATGCATCGTTTTTTGCTTGAAGAGGTGCAGCATTCGTAACCGGAATCCAGACAAGTTCACCCACCTCAACATGGGTAGTGCGTTGAGCAAGATGATTCAGTTGAAGCTGTTTTGGCTGATCGGCATCGCGCCATTTTCGGACTGTCCAGCCGATCATTTTCTGATGAAGCATTCTGTATCCATTCTTGTATCCAAGTTTGAATACAGTTATGCAGAACTTATGCCAGTTTAATTTTCTATATTATTTTCAATATTTTAATAAAATTTAAGATGTATAAATTAGGGAGAATTTCGTTAGATGATTGTTTTTGGTTCAGCCTGTTTTCAATTCAGTGCAAAAATTATTCTTAAACTCATATTGCATGATCTGCATTATTTCAACTTTTGCAATACTCATATAAAAGCCCATCTGTTGATGAGCTTCTAAGTGAACTATTTTATTTGTAGCTTAGGACAGTCATAAAAATTGAGTGTATTAAATATCCGAATTGAAAGGTTGAATCAGCGTGCATTCGTCATTGCGGTGATTCATTACTTCACAGGAATCATTAAGTGCTGATAAGGCGTCCCAGACCACATGACATAGGGCACAGCGGTATCCGGTTGCGTATGTTTAGGATACATCTCATAGAAACGAGCTTCAGCACCGACGATCATGACATGGGGACCCGTTTTGACCCAATGATTGCCCGCAGTAGGCTTCTTGGCATAGGGATCGACATTACTGGCATCCGTACCACCTGCCAGCATATACATGAAGCCTACTTTTCCAACTGTGGGCGGTTTATGTCCCATCCAGGCTTCTGCCCATTCTAGAGCGGCCTGATCCATACACATTGGGTCTGGACCTGGAGTGGTCAGATTATCAGGCATACAGGTAAAACCATTATTGCCCTTGCGCAAGGTACGTATTTTGCCATCTGCACCGACAGCGACAATCGTGGCTGCAGCGGCTACTTTCTTAGGTGCAGCAGTCATGGCACTTGCAATGGCTTTCTTATCGGCAGCAGATGAAGCTGCGCCTGAGCTGGCTTTGCCCGACATGGGCGGTTCAACGGCTAAAGCGGCAGGTGCAGACAGCGCGACCCATCCCGCCATAAGCAGTAATTGAGGAAAATTCATGGCACATTCTCCTTGAATCATCATGAAGAAATTGGATTTAGGTTCAGATCAAGTTGGATTAATCTGTAATTTTTGTAACGTATCCTTATAGAGTTGAGGGATAATTTGAGTTGATCAAAAGAAAGGAGAAGATTTAACTATTGCAGTGAAATTGCGCTACACAGCGATATCAACTGCAATGAAAGACAATATCTTTGGCGCTTAACCACGAAATGCTGCTTCGATCACGGAGATGTCAATTTTCTTCATGGTCATCATCGCATTAAATGCGCGCTTGGCCGCAGCACGGTCAGGACTGTTACAGGCGTTGATGAGGACCATTGGCGTAATCTGCCAGGAAATACCCCACTTGTCTTTACACCATCCACACTCGCTTTCCTGACCGCCACTGCCAACAATGGCATTCCAGTATCGGTCTGTTTCTTCTTGGTCTTCAGTCGCCACCTGAAATGAAAATGCTTCATTGTGTTGAAAGTCAGGGCCACCATTCAGTCCAATGCAGGCAACGCCCATCACCGTAAATTCGACGGTGATAACATCGCCTTCTTTTCCGGAGGGATAATCTCCGCGTGCAAGATTGATCGCGCCAACTGAGGAGTCTGGAAAGGTTTCTGCATAAAATCGTGCTGCACCTTCGGCATCGTCATCGTACCAAAGGCAGATAGTATTCTTCGCAATATTCATCATGTTCAATCTCCATTGATTTAGGTCTTACGCGCTCTGCCTAAGTACAATGTGTCTCATATATCGGTCGAGAATAGTCATATGATCCTTGTCTATCTTTCACCAAAAAATATAATAAACCTACTTTAGAATTGTATTTTTATTGATCGAAAGCTGTTTCAAAGTGCTTAAACTGATGCGTTTCCAGAGTTTTTCACTGAACAATCGGTTGCTTGGAAAATCGTGAATCAACCAGATTGAATCTCCTTTCTCATGACAATTTAAAAACCAGTGATGCAACAGCTTTTTAGTTTTTGAACTTTGAGACTGCTGGCAAAATTAGCCGAATTTAAATAAGCAGATACGGAATAATATAAAATTGCAGCTCATAATTATTTTTTACTTTTCCAGAATTCCCACTTAGACTAGAGCACAAATTTGTTGCATATGCTTTTTGCCCTATGACCATTCAGGAATTAAGAAGATACCTTCGTAAAACGCGTCGTCATCTCTCTAAATTTGAGCAAAGGCAATCCGCACAAAAAGTTCTAAACCGTCTGATCCGCAGTCCAGAATTTATTCATGCCCAACGTATTGGCCTGTATTTGCATGCTTTTGGGGAGATTCAGACCCAGGCGATTATTGAACGCTGCTTTAAACTGGGCAAACAGGTGTATCTACCAGCGATTTGCGACATGAATCAGCAGCTGGTCTGGATCCGGATCACCCAGCACCAATACCATAACAAGCGCTTTGCCCATCATCGGCTGGGTATGCGAGAGCCCATGAGCACCCGTGGTGTACATGTTTCCAAACTGGATTTATTGCTCATGCCACTATTGGCCTGTGATACTTCGGGCACACGGATTGGTATGGGCGGCGGTTTTTATGATCGTACCTTGGCTTCTGCACCTGGGCGTCCATTCCGTCTGGGGCTGGCGCATGACTTTCAACTGCTGGCACAGCCGCTAAAACGTGAAACATGGGATCAGCCCCTTGATGCTTTAATCACCCCGACAATATTTATAAAGTTCAAACGTTAATTTTGCAATTTTATCCTTGCTAACTACTTTAAAATCACATAATTAGTCATTTTTCATACAATTTAATCTTAACTGCCCTTGTATTTTTAAAATTACCCATCACTATTAAAAGCATGGCAACACCGTTGTCACTCATTAGGAGTGCTCATGTCTGAAATTATTATGAATCAAGAAACCTTAGAGCCTCAGGTTCCAAGTGTACTACCCCTTTTGGCGCTGCGTGATGTGGTGGTTTATCCGCATATGCAAATTGCGCTGTTTGTCGGTCGTGAAAAATCGATCAATGCAGTTGATGTGGCTCGTAACAGTGACAATCTAGTATTTGTAGTTGCGCAAAAAGATTCGCTTACAGAAGAAATTGATCACGACAATTTATATCAATACGGTACTGTCGCGAAGATTGTGCAAGTTGTGAATCACGAAAATGATGAAAACTGTATTAAAGTCCTGATCGAAGGCCTGCACCGTGCCAAGCTGAAAACCATCATTGACGAAACTGAGTATCTGACAGCAGAGCATGAACTCAGCCCAATGACGGTGAGCGTCGATGCAGACACCCAAGCTGTGCGCTTGCAGGAATTGCGTGCGCTTTTCGCTCAATATGCAGAAGCGAAACTTCGTAATGCGCGTGAACTGATCACCGCAGCCAACAAAATTGAAGATCTATTACAGTTATTGTTCTTCGTCGCAACCCGTGTTCCATTGAATATTGATGTCAAACAGAAATTCCTGGAACATGACGAATTCGAAGCACATTTGACTGAATTGATGACTTATCTATTGCAACAGTCTGAAGAACAACAGATTGAGCAAACCCTGCATGATTCTGTTAAACGTCAGATGGAAAAGAACCAGCGCGAATATTTCCTGAATGAAAAAATGAAAGTCATTCAGCGCGAGCTTTCTGATATGAATGGCGGTGCGGAAGACGATGTCGCTGAAATTGAAAAACGTCTGGCTGAAGCAGATTTGCCTGAGCATGTACGTAAAAAAGCAGAAGCTGAATTCCGTAAATTAAAAGCGATGCAGCCTGCTTCAAGTGAAGCTGCTGTGGTACGTAACTATCTGGAAGTCATTCTGGATACACCTTGGAATAAAGCCAGCAAAGTCAGCATTAACCTGAACAAGGCACAGGAAATTCTGGATGCAGACCATTATGGTCTGGACGATGTCAAAGATCGCATTGTGGAATATCTGGCAGTTCAGTCACGTGTGAAAAAATTGCGTGGCCCGATTCTATGCTTGGTTGGTCCTCCAGGTGTGGGTAAAACTTCACTCGGTGAATCGATTGCCAAGGCAACTGGTCGTGAGTTCGTGCGTATGGCGCTGGGCGGCGTGCGTGACGAAGCTGAAATTCGCGGTCACCGTCGTACCTATATCGGTGCGATGCCAGGTAAAATTGTGCAGTCATTGACTAAAGTGGGCGTAAAAAACCCGTTGTTCCTGCTCGATGAAATCGACAAGATGGCGCAAGACTACCGTGGCGATCCGGCTTCTGCGATGCTTGAGGTACTTGATCCATCACAGAACAACAAGTTCAGCGATCACTATCTAGATCTTGATCTGGACCTGTCTGAAGTAATGTTTATCTGTACCGCGAACAGCATGAACATTCCTGAGGCGCTGCTGGACCGTATGGAAGTGATTCGTCTTCCGGGTTATACCGAAGAAGAGAAAGTCAATATTGCGGACCGCTACCTTGTTCCTAAAGCCATCAAGAACAATGGTCTACGTGCCAAAGAATTGACCGTGCATGAAGAAGCGATTCGTGACATCGTGCGCCGTTATACGCGTGAAGCCGGTGTACGTAACCTTGAACGTGAAGTTTCAAAAATTGCACGTAAGGTGGTGAAAGAGGCGGTTAGCAAGAAAGCCAAAAATCTTCAGGTTGAAGTGACAGCAGGAAATCTTCCAGATTACTTGGGTCCACATAAATTTGACTATGGTATGGCGGAAGAAGAAGCGCAAATCGGCCGTGTAAATGGTTTGGCTTGGACTTCGGTTGGTGGTGAATTACTGACCATTGAAGTTGCAGCAGTTCCAGGTAAAGGTAAGTTCATTACTACCGGTTCTCTTGGCGATGTCATGAAAGAATCGATTACTGCTGCAATGACTGTGGTGCGTACCCGTGCAGATGAACTCGGCATCGAAGCCTCGCGCTTTGAAGAAACCGACGTGCATGTGCATCTACCTGAGGGTGCAACACCGAAAGATGGTCCATCAGCAGGTTTGGCTTTGACTACAGCATTGGTGTCTGCTTTCACGGGTATCCCGATTCGTCCGGATATCGCGATGACAGGTGAAACCAGTCTGGGCGGTCGTGCGCTGCGTATCGGTGGCTTGAAAGAGAAACTTTTGGCAGCCCATCGTGGTGGCATCAAGCTGGTATTCATTCCACAGGAAAACGTACGTGACCTGGCGGAAATTCCAGAAAATGTCAAAGAAGGTCTAGAAATTAAAGCCGTAAAATCGATTGATGAGATTTTACCGCTGGCACTGACCTCTTTGCCAAAAGCCTTGGTTAAAGCACCAATTGTGAAAACCAAAGAAGAAGCGAAAGCAGCGCGTCATTAAGACTTGATGTTTCGTATAAAATACCCTGCTTCGGCAGGGTTTTTTATTGAGTTATTGAATAAAACAACTGAATTATGGCTGTAGTGCCATCGTAACCAATCCATCAATCACATGAGTCATCTTGTTCAGATCAAGCTTGTCTAAAGTATCCAATTCGGTATTGTAATAAGGATTACGATAATTCGCAGTATCGGTAATCAACATGGTCGAATAGTTGAATTTGGCATAATTCAGATAGCCAGAGAAATTCATATCCTGAGCAAAACTTGGGCTAACAAAGCGTTGACACTCCAGACGGTTAAAACGCTGCATGGCATCACAATAATCTCCAGTCAGGCCAGTTGAGGCTAAATGCCCAATCGCGGCAATAAAGTTACCATGTCGTGGATAAATCCACTTTAATCCCACCGGATAGCTCTGCACCTGATGTTCATCAAAATAACCAATCGAATCCAGAATCACCACGCCCTTAATTTTCTGCTTCTGCTTTTTTAAAGACTTGGCATGCATATAACTGCCCATATGTTCTGTCTTGAAAAAAGGCGGCTCTTCTAGCGTATAGAAAGCAAATTCGACATCATGTTGGAGCTTGGATTTTTGCAAAGCGAGTAGTCTTGCCGTTTCCAGTAAACCCGCTACCCCTGAGGCATTATTATCGGCACCTTTTTGGGTACTAAAGACATCATAATGCGCTCCCATCACCATTTTGGTCTTTGCTTGAGTATCCAAATTACAGATGACATTTCGGTAACTCAGGTTATTGACCACATAAACCTGAAACTGGCATGGAATACCAAAGCGCTGCATCTGTCCTTTAATCCAGGCAGATACCTGATTCAGCTCTTTCAGATTTTTATAATTTCGGTATTCATCGACACTCATGATCTGGCTAAAAAATAATTCCAGATGAGAAACCTGAGCATTTTTGCTCGAATTGGCTGCACAGAGACTAGACCCCATGAGGCCTATCAGTAACAGCAGCACAGTACAACATCCTTTTATCATGACACTGTTCCGCATTTATTATTATTCCATTCCTTTATCAAGCGGATACTTGAACTAAGGACATTAAAGCAACACTAAATCTCTCATTTCAATTTCAATTTGTTTCCCTGCTCAACTTCATGTTGTTTGATCGTTATAATGAGGTATCCAATTATTGATCTGTCTGTATGAAAATCCGTATCCTGACCATTGGTCAAAAAATGCCAGCGTGGGTGCTGACTGGTTTTGAAGATTATTTCAAACGTATTCAGCCTTTTGTACAGACCCAGATTATTGAACTGCCGATGGCCAAGCGCGGGAAAAATGATTCTGAAGCGGATATTCTGAAATACCGCAATATTGAGGGCGACAGCATTTTAAATGCGCTCAAGCAGAATGAAACCCTGATTGCACTAGAAGTGGGCGGACGCGAATTCAGTACCGAGAAACTGGCTGAAACCATGAAAGGCTGGATGCTGGAAGGCAATGATGTAGCACTTGCAATTGGTGGACCGGATGGTCACTCAGAAGCCGTGCGTAAAGCTGCTGCATGGCACTGGTCACTTTCCAAGTTAACTCTGCCGCATCCTCTGGTACGTGTGATGCTGATCGAGCAGCTTTATCGTGCCATGAGCATCAATAACAACCATCCTTATCACCGAGCAGGCTAATGATTTTGCTGAAGCGTTCTTTATATGCAACGTTTTGTTGAATAATCTCTTCTGCTCTTATTTCTATTTTTCATGCATTATTGAGGCATCTTCCAGATGTGGTTTGACTTATGAACTTACAAACGTTGCCCGGCTTATTTATTTCTCATGGCTCTCCTATGCTGGCGCTGAATCCTGAGCAAGTGGGTCCTGCCTTGCATCGTTTGAGCGAAAATCTGCCACGCCCGGAAGCGATTATTGTGATGTCTGCGCATTGGGAAAGTGATGCGTTGGAAGTCAGTAGCGCAATTCGCCCAGAAACTTGGCATGATTTTCGTGGTTTCCCGCCTGAACTTTATCAATTACGCTACCCTGCACCGGGAAATCCTGAATTGGCCGAGAAAGTCTTAGGCTTGCTGGCCAATGCCGGCTTTTCTGCACATGCCAACAGTACTCGTCCGCGTGATCATGGTGTATGGATGCCGCTGCTACATATGTATCCAGATGCCAACATTCCCGTGGTAGAAATTTCCTTACCCATGTCGATGAGTGCGGATGAAATTTATCAGATTGGTCAAAGCCTGGCACCTTTACGTGAACAACAAATCCTGCTGATTGGTTCGGGCAGTATTACCCATAACTTACGGGAACTGTCTTGGGATGGAACGGCTGCTGATGTACCCGAATGGGCTTCTGGCTTTCGTAATTTTGTGGTGCATAAACTGACACATAGTGATTATGACGCCGTACTGGACTGGTCCAATATTCCGCATATGGCGCGGAATCATCCAACACTAGAACATTTTGCTCCGATTTTCTTTGCGATGGGCACAGGTCAGCGTTTTAGTCTGGTACATAGCAGTTTCACCATGGGTTCACTCGGTATGGATATTTACCGCTTCGATTAATCTTGCTTCAGCGCTAAAATCTTAATGATGGATACATTTTGCAACTCAAAGCTGCGAAATGTATCCATATTTTTTTGCAATACATCCATTATTATTGTTTGAACTTTATATAATTCATTATAAGTCCATGAAATTAAAATTTATTGTGCTGGCATTATTGCCTTTAACTTTTGCAGGCTGTCAGTCCAGTGATATTCAACGAGCTGGAGATCTTGCGGTGGCCACCATCCAACAAAAAAATGCAGATCAGATTCTTCCAGCCTATTACTGGGAACTGAATCGTGGACTAGAACGACCCGTTGTACTGAATTTCAACGCTCAAGGCCGGCTGAGCGCCGTGACGGGCTGTAATGGACTCGGGACGACCTGGTCAGTCAAAAACAATATCATCACCACCAGCGAAGTTATAGGCACTGAAATGGCCTGTGATGCAGCATTGATGGAGCAGGAACGTTTTGTCAGTCAACTTTTACAGAAGCGTGACATTCCTTTTACGCTCAATACCACAGATCCTGACAAGCCGACCCTGACGTTGATGGCCGCAAATGGTCAAACCTATGAATTTATCGGGAAAATGACTCCGGAAACCAAATACCAAGGACAGGCTGAAACAATTTTTCTGGAAATTTCCCCCGATACCAAACAATGTACCGGCGTAACCCAACAAAGCTGCTTGCAAGTCAAAGAAGTGAAATATGATCAGAATGGCCTGAAAACTCAGGTCGATAAGGACTGGACTTTATTCTATGATCAGATTGAAGGTTTTCGGCATTCACCAAATGAACGGCAGATTATTCGGGTCAAACGTTTTGAAATTAAGCATCCGGCAGCTGATCAATCGAAATATGCCTATATTTTTGATATGGCGGTTGAGCGTGAATTAGTTAAGGGTGCTCTCTAAGACTAAAAATACCAGATACAAAAAAACCGAAGCAACAGCCCCGGTTTTTTTCAGCTTAGACTAAGTCAGACTTAGAATACGCCTTGAGCAAGCATCGCATCAGCAACTTTTACGAAGCCAGCAATATTTGCACCGTCTACATAGTTCACAGTACCGTCTTCCTTAGTACCGAATTTCACACAGTTACGGTGAATTTCTTTCATGATTGCGTGTAAACGCTCATCAACTTCTTCGAAAGTCCAGCCTAAACGCAATGCGTTTTGAGACATTTCCAGACCAGAAGTTGCCACACCACCTGCATTTGATGCTTTACCTGGCGCATAAAGAATTTTCGCTTCAACGAATTTCTCAACCGCTTCAAGCGTAGAAGGCATGTTCGCACCTTCAGCCACACAGATTACACCGTTTGCAAGAAGCTGAGCAGCGTCGTCTGCATCAAGTTCGTTTTGAGTCGCACATGGCAATGCGATATCACACTTGATACCCCAAGGACGTTGTCCTTCAAGATATTCGAAACCATGTTTAGACGCGAATTCTGAAATACGGCCACGTTTTACATTTTTAAGTTCCATGACTTCAGCAAGAAGCGCCTCAGTGAAACCGTCTTTAACGTGAACTGTACCGGCAGAGTCAGAAAGTGAAACCACTTTCGCACCGAGGTACATTGCTTTTTCAGCAGCATATTGCGCAACGTTACCAGAACCTGAAATCGCAACAACTTTATCTTTGAAGCTTTCGCCACGAGACTTAAGCATTTCCTCAGCGAAATACACAGTACCGTAACCCGTTGCTTCCGGACGTGCCAATGAACCACCGAAAGTTAAACCTTTACCAGTGAATACACACGCAGTGTCGTTACTTAATTTTTTCATCATGCCGGCCATGTAGCCCACTTCACGACCGCCTACACCAATATCACCTGCAGGGATATCTGTGTTCGCACCAAGGTGACGATACAGCTCGATCATTAAAGCCTGGCAGAAACGCATGATTTCGCCTTCTGATTTGCCTTTAGGGTCAAAATCAGAACCGCCTTTACCGCCACCCATAGGAAGTGTGGTTAAAGCATTTTTAAATGTTTGCTCAAAGCCTAAGAATTTTAGGATTGAAAGATTCACTGAAGGGTGGAAACGCATACCACCTTTAAATGGACCGATCGCTGAGTTGTACTGTACGCGGAACGCACGGTTTACTTGAGTCTGACCTTGGTCATCTACCCAAGAAACTCGGAACTGGATCGCACGTTCTGGCTCAACTAGACGTTCTAGTAAACCATGTGCTGCGTATTGTGGGTTCTTTTGAATGAACGGCCACAAACTAGTCATCACTTCTTCTACAGCTTGAAGAAATTCTGGTTGATGTGCATCACGTGATTTTACGTAATCTAGGAACTCATTAAGTGTGTTGTATTTCAACGCTTAATCCTCAGCAGAAAATGGATCAAAATTGGTCAAATTTACAATCAATGTTAAATTTTGGCGCAAAATATTAAATATCTTTTGTAACTAATCTACAATACTTTTTTTGAAAATACTTTAAAATTAATTTGATAACAAATATTTATATTGATTATGAAAATTTTTTCTATGTCAGGAAATGCCAATCGAATCAAGGCTTAGATTCAGATTTATGCCTAATAATAAGGCACAAGTTGACCCTTAATTGCGCACGACTTAGGAGTTTAAAAATATGTTAAAATTGATGAATCGACATATTTTGTTTCACTTACTCTCTCATGCTTGCCATGAGTAACGCTGGTTATACATGAATTCGCCCATTTCTCTGGTCCAATCGATTGACGCTTTACTCCCTCAAACCCAATGTGGACTCTGCGGTCATCGTGACGGATGTTTACCTTATGCCCAGTCGATTACTGAGGGGGAAAATGCCAATAAATGTGTGCCGGGCGGACAGCCTGTTGCCGATGCTTTGGCTGCATTATTAAATCGTCCTAAACTTCAAGCTGAAGAAAGTGTCTGGCCAGTTCAAGCCGATGGTCGTCCTCAGCGCATCAAAGCCGTAATTCGTGAAGATGAATGTATTGGCTGTACCAAATGCATTAGCGCCTGCCCGGTCGATGCAATTATTGGTTCCGGTAAACTGATGCACACCATTCTGACCGATCTATGTACGGGCTGTGAGTTATGTATTCCCCCCTGTCCGGTAGACTGCATCGATTTGGTTGAAGATCAACAACCCTTGCCGACTGAAGCACAGCGTCTTGCGGAACAGGATGATCTGCGTCAGCGTTACTATGCGCACATCCAGCGTGAAGAAAAACGGCGTACCGATCGTAAGGGACCTGTGGTCCGTGCAGAAATTGATACTGCCCTGTTTGCCCGTTTCTCTGCTTTAAATGAGCAACTTCCTGTGATTGAAGTCGCGAGCAAGCCAGAGAATGCACCTGTAGCTTTCGATTCCAAGACCACGATTGAACTGGCAAAACTACGTACCCAAATTAAAAAACTGGAAAAACAGCTTTCGGTTCGTGAAGATGCCCGAAAACGCACCCAACTGGAAGAACTGACACAGCAATTACAGGCTTTACAGGGATAGAACATGACCACAGCAAAGGCCAAGCCCGTTAAAAACATGACCAAAAAGCAGATTCAGAACTTTTTTGAACGCCTGCGTGAACAGCGGCCTAACCCAAAAACTGAGCTGAATTATTCCAATCCCTTTGAATTACTGGTCGCGGTCACGCTCTCTGCTCAAGCTACCGATGTCAGCGTCAACAAAGCCACAGACAAACTCTTTCCAGTCGCCAATACACCGGAAGCCATTTATGCGCTAGGTGTGGACGGCTTGAAGGAATATATCAAGACCATTGGTTTATATAACTCGAAAGCGGTCAACGTGATTAAAGCCTGCGAGATGCTGATTCAGAAGCACAACAGCATCGTACCGGACAATCGTGCAGACTTAGAAGCCCTGCCGGGTGTAGGTCGTAAAACGGCGAATGTGGTACTGAATACGGCCTTTGGTCAGCCGACCATGGCGGTTGATACCCATATTTTCCGGGTAGGTAACCGTACCGGACTAGCGGTTGGCAAAAATGTGTTGGAAGTTGAACACCGTCTGGTCAAAGTCATTCCCAAGGAATTTATCATTGATTCACATCACTGGCTGATTTTACACGGTCGTTATACGTGTATTGCGCGCAAACCGAAATGTCATGAATGTGTAGTATCCGATGTGTGTAACTGGCCGGATCGGTTTGAATTTGGTGCAGCCCGCCAAATTGCAGTGAAAAATATTGAGCTTGCTGAATAGAACGGCGTGATCAAGCTGGGATAAAAATAGGTGACCAATGTGTCACCTTTTTATCGACTATGAGAAGAGTGCTTTTCGTTCAAACCAAATTCTTAGCTGAGCTGAACTATTATGGATTATTTATCCTGATCTTGTTCAGCCTTTTCCTGCTGCTTGCGCTGTTCAAGTTCGGCTTTTAATTTTGGATGGAGCTGGCGCTCAGGTCGCTTTGCTGCATTTTCAGCACGTTCTTCCTGACGTACTTTGTTGAGCATTTTAAAACTGAAATAGAACAGACCTACCAATACTGCCAGAAAGACTACCATCAACACCAATACGCCAAATTTCATAGCAACAAGTACCCTGTTCAAATACGCAATAAAAAAGAGCCCTAATATGACTTAGGGCTCTCCGATTGTCAAAATCATCGTCAGCCGATTATTTTGCCTGATCCAGAATCGCGAAAAGATCAGTTTGAACTTCATCGATTGGACGTAAACCGTTTAGCTTGTCATAAGTTGGTGCATTTTCACCAGACGCTGCACGGCCTTGGTAGAAACCAACCAGTTGCTCGGTTTCAGTGTGGTAAGAACCTAGACGCTTGCGAATTGTTGCTTCCAGATCATCAGGACGCTGAACCAGATCTTCACCCGTTTCGTCATCCTTACCTTCCACTTTTGGCGGATTGTAAACGATGTGATACACACGGCCAGATGCCGGGTGCTGACGACGGCCAGAAAGACGTTGTACGATCTCTTCATCCGGTACATCAATTTCAATCACGTGATCAATAGTGATGCCTTCATTTTCCAAAGCTTCTGCTTGAGGAATGGTACGCGGGAAACCATCAAAAATGCAGCCGTTTACACAGTCAGGTTGCGCAATGCGCTCTTTCACCAGACCAATGATCAACTCATCAGAAACCAAACCGCCATTGTCCATGACACTTTTAGCTTGTAGACCTAATTCAGTTCCTTCACGAATTGCAGCACGGAGCATATCACCGGTTGAAATTTGTGGGATATTGTAGCGCTTACAGATCAACTGAGCTTGTGTACCTTTACCTGCTCCAGGTGGTCCGAGTAAGATAATGCGCATATATAAACATCCTCATTTAAACAATATGTATGACGCCACGACCACAATCACCCGATTGTGTCCCCCGACATCTCATTATAAGAAAGCCACAAACAAATGGATTAAACCCGCGACAAAACCGGTTACCCCACCCAATAAAATCAGAATCCATTCATCTTCCTGAAATGCAGGACGTAAAAGATTCTGAAACTCCTTCGGAGTCAACTCACGTATGCGGTCTCTAAACATTTGATAGATTTTCTGTGCACGGCTCGCATTAAATGCTGGGTCGCATACAGGTACCATCGTAATTTCAATCGAGCGATCGATCAAGTCCGTCTTGAGTTTTGCATACTCTTTTGGTCCTAAAGACAGCTGTAAAGAGGTCCGAACCAGGGGTGTTTCCATAATTTCATTAATATGACGTTTGATAATGCGGCGGGTTTTGTCTTTTCTGCCGCCATACATCATCTCGGTCATGATCGATTTTAACGTAATCAGGTCTTCTGTGACTACACTTGCGAAGACGTCAGAGACTTCATCCTGACGTTTCATAAATGCGCCTTGTATGTTATAGGTGCCGATACGAGGAATCACCGGCTTAATCCACGGAAACTTGCGATTTGTGGTACGGGCAAAGAATTGCGGGTACTTTACTGGGTGTGGATAGAGTGGGTTGAATACCATCCAGATCGCGATCCAGTTGGTCAAAAAGCCCCAGATCGCAGCCCAGAACGGTACAGTCCAGTGCCACGGCACTACAAACCAGACAATCATCTGGAAAATCCCAAAGAACATCCCGATGAGGGCACTGATATGCCAGATAAAATTGATCTCTTTTTGACCCACCTTCAGGAACATACGCACCATCAAGCGACGGTCGCCTTCCATCTGGCTCACTACCATTTCACGCATATCTACAAGTGACTCGACGTTCATGGTCAGCTCAGTCACTAATTCACGCAAAATTGCCGGCATTTGTTTTTGTGCTTGTGCATAAATTCTGCGCTTAATAGCAAAAGGTAGGTTTTCCCAGAGCACCGCATTGCGATCCATCATCACTTCATCAATCAGGTGTTCCAGTTCGAAACCGACCTGCTCGCCAATGATGCGTGCCATATCATCCGGATCCATCGCCTGTAAAAATTCGCGGATAGAGCCTAATTTTGATAGTGTGTTATCGGTAATAATGCCTGAAATACGTCCAGCTTTGCGTGGCACAATCCCTTGCCAGCCCACAGGTAAAGGCCCGAGATGGAAACCCCAAAAATTGATCGGATAAAAGACCATTTTCAGCGCCATCCAGACGTGAGCCCAGGTTACAAATGCAGTCACTGGAATAATGCTGAGCACGGCCCAAAAATCCGGGCGGTTTACAAAGGTTTGCCACAACTCGTTGACGTACTCAAGCATGCATAACTTCCATATTTAATTTTTTGTTCACAGAATACACATATTAATAAGGTCGAATATTTTGTCTATAAACCGATACTTAAAGTATAGGAAAATTGTAGCCGGGGTTCTGTTTCAGCCACAGCACGACCATTTCGGTCTTCGAGTTTCTCTCCGGCACCGATCCCGACACTAAAACTGCTGATCCGTTCTGAACTAAGCAAAACATAGGCCAAATCAACGCCAGCACCTAAACGGCCTTCATACTCGCCATCAACCCGTTTGCTGTCGATATGCCCGGCATAAACCCCGACATAATAACCATTTTTGTCTTTGCCGGTGAGATGTGCAGGATAACGAAAGCCTGCCTGGCCGCCAATCGTACGATCATCATCCAGAAAAACACCACCTTTCACATAAGCAATCCCATAAGGGTTCACCCATTCGGTATTTAAATGCAGTAATTTCTGGGTAAAACCAACACCCACATTAAAGGCTTTTGCCTGAGCAGGCTCTATTTTGGTTGCAGTATTATTAATCTGATCATGTGCATAAGCCCCGTTCGCCCACAATGCAAACGCTAACAAAGGGTAAACCTTGTTCATTCCTTCACCATCTTCCTTAATTATAGTTTTTGGTATAGTCCTATTTTTATTAGATTTTACTCTAGCAGAATTATCACAACTCTTATATACAGCACTTTACAATTTTAATGTCTGCAAAGTCAAAGCTTAAAGGAACTGATTGTAAGGGCAGTTTTTCATTATCAAATCAAGTGCAGTTGCGTTAGAATACTCCACTTTGATTCTTTTCTACCACTCTCAGGTCTTAAGTCGATCGCGTATGAAGCAGCACTTTCCTTTAAAAAACGCACAACAAGAAAAGCGCATCTATCGCAGTCGAGTCTTGATTTCCATGGGGATTGTCATTTTCTTTATGCTGCTGCTGGTCAGCCGCTATGCCTATTTGCAACTGTTTAACTTTGAAAGCTTTACTACAGCTTCTGATGAGAACCGGATTCGTCTACAACCTTTACCGCCAGCGCGTGGTTATATTTATGACCGTAACGGCGTGTTGCTGGCCGATAACTATCCAGTATTTACTGCCACTTTAAGTCGTGCTGACGTACAGGATATCGATCAAACGCTCGAACGCCTGAAACCGATTCTGGAATTGACCGAAGAAGATCTTGAACGCTTTCAAACCCGGATTAAAACAGCGCGTAAAACCGAACGGGTTTCAATCAAGCTCAACCTGAATGAAAATGATATTGCCCGTTTCAGTGAAGTGAAATATCAATTTCCGGGCGTGAATATTGAAACCCAGATGACCCGCTACTATCCGCATGGTGACCTGTTCGCACATGTGATTGGTTATGTCGGTCGGATTAATGACAAAGAACTGAAATCAATTGATAAGGATCTCTATGCTGGAACCAACCTGATCGGAAAAATCGGTGTGGAAAAATCCTATGAAGAACTTTTACATGGTGTGCCGGGAAATGAATCGGTAGAAGCAGATGCCTTTGGTAATGTGCTGCGTCATTTGGGCCGTAAAGATCCAGTGCGTGGTAATGACCTGTTCCTGTCACTGGATTACGGTTTACAGGTAGTCGCTTCGGAGCAACTGGCCGGGCGTCGTGGCGCGATTGTGGCGATGAATCCTAAAACCGGAGAAATTCTGGCGCTGGTCTCCAGCCCAAGTTTTAACCCGAATCTGTTTGTGACTGGGATTAGCACCAAAGATTATTCCTACTTACGTGATAACCTTGATCAGCCGCTATATAACCGGGCGGTTCAAGGAACTTATCCTCCAGGTTCGACCATTAAACCGATGTTTGGCCTGGGTGGCCTTCATTATGGCCTGGTCGATTGGGATACAGCAATTTCCGATCCCGGCTATTTCACACTTCCGGGCGATTCGCATAAATTCCGCGACTGGAAAAAGTCAGGACACGGCGTAGTCAACTTGCATAAATCGCAAGTGGTCTCCTGTGATACTTATTTCTATGTCATGTCCTACCGTATGGGTATTGAAAAAATGAATACCTGGATGCGTCAGTTTGGCTTTGGTGAAAAAACCGGCGTGGACTTACCAAGTGAAAGCTCAGGACTGTATCCAAACCCGGAATGGAAGATGCGTACCCGCAAGGCCAAATGGTCACGCGGTGAAACCATTTCCGTCAGTATTGGTCAGGGTGCTTTTACCTCTACGCCATTACAGCTGGCTATGGCCACAGCCATTACCGCCAACCATGGCAATAAAGTCATTCCCCATGTTCTGCGTGAAAGTCGCGGTGCCAAACCATTCAAGGTGCATAATGGCACGCATGGCAAGATCGATTTTAACGGTCAGGAAGAAGACTGGATCAAGATGCGTGATGCGATGGTAGACGTGATTCAATCCGGTACAGGCCGAGGCATTAAAAGCGGCTTACAATATTCTATTGCCGGAAAAACCGGTACGGCACAGGTGAAAAGTATTGCTCAGGGCAAGCGCTATAATGAATCCTTATTGACCGATCGTCAGCTGGATCATGGCCTGTTTGTCGGTTTTGCACCTGCTGAAAATCCTGAAATTGCGATTGCAGTTATTCTGGAAAATGGTCGCGGTGGTAGTGCCGCAACGGCTCTGGCCCGTCCAATTTTTGATTACTGGTTACTGCATAAAGATAAAAATCCGGTACGCCCACAAGGCCACCAATTAAGTGGCGGTCTGATGACGGCCGGAATCAAGCCAGCTGAATTGCCAAGTGGTGCAGGCATGTTAAGTCAAGATGCAGCATCTAGTGCCGTTCCAGCCAGTGACCAGCCCAACACGACTGCTCCGACTTCTGCAAATACGACTGCATCTCCCGCAGCAACACCTGCTCCGACACCGGTAGAGCGAGATTAAAGATGAAAAACCAGCTTCGAATTATTGGTGGTGACTGGAAACGCCGCCAACTGCCTTTTGCCAGCATTGAGGGTTTGCGCCCGACGCCTGACCGTGTTCGGGAAACACTGTTTAACTGGCTGATGTGGAATGTACAAAATGCACAGGTGTTGGATATTTGTGCCGGTTCTGGGGCATTAGCGTTTGAGGCATTATCGCGTGGTGCTGCATCAGTGGTGATGATTGAGCCGGATCGTACTCAGGCACAATTTCTGACCCAAAATCTTGAACTGTTAAAAGTCACCAAAGCACGTGCACAATTAAAAGTGGCTACGGCGCAGCAAGCCTTGCCCGCTCTTCAGACACAGTTTGATCTGGTTTTTCTAGATCCGCCATATAGCTTAGATTTATGGGAAGAACTAGCGCTAAAGGCAGATCCTCTGATCAAGGACAATGCCTATATTTATGTAGAAGCAGATCGTGATTTACAATTACTTAAATTACCGTCCTCATGGCGTTTAATTAAAAATACCAAAGCCGGTACAGTTCGTGCGGGGCTTTATCAAAAAAGTATTTCTTGATTTAAATTGTTTTGAAGAGCCATTAAAAAAGGATTCCTCAGTGGAATCCTTTTTGTCATTGTAGTCAGTCAAATTTAAAGACTGTGATTAACGATCACGGCGCCAGTCGCGGTTATCTCGGTCACGTTTCCAATCCCGATGATCTTTATGGTCCTTATTTTTCCAGTCATGATTTCTGTGGTCTCGATCATAATGTCCATTACGATCTCTGTTGCCACGATAATCATCATCCCAAGGATCAACCACACAACCGGTTAATGACACAGCCAATACAGAAAGTAATATCACTTTTTTCATCATGTCCATCACCTCTTACTGCACTCTGTCAGTATCAGGCGAGTTCATGGAGAGTGAACGGAGCCATTGTTGCACTCTTGTAGAGATTTATGCATGTTTTATGCATGGCCGTAAACCTCTTTTTTCTTAATTAGCATTCATGCTTTTATGAGAATTTGAACTTTCATTTGCATAAATCCAGCTAAATGGAAGCTTGGCTTTTGTTTAAATCTTGAGAATACTGCTGCCTTTGCTTATGACCTGATCTTTATGACTTGGCTGTTATTTATTCTTGGTGCAATGGTCGCAGGTTTTGTCCAGGGGCTGACCGGCTTTGCCTTTGCCCTGATCGCCATGTCTTTCTGGGTCTGGGTGCTGCCTCCGCAACTGGCCGCGCCCTTGCTGGTATTTGCCTCGATCTGGAGTCATGTGATTTCACTCAGTCAGGAAAAAAAGCAGCTAGTTTTATCCAGGCAGTTGGTGCTGCCTTATCTGATTGCTGGTCTGATTGGCGTGCCGCTGGGTACTTATCTGTTGCAGATCATTCAAGCAGATACCTTTAAGATGATCTTGGGATTTTTTCTGGTACTGTGGTGTCCGGTGATGCTATTCAATCCGCAATTCAAAACAATTCAGCATTCAGGAAAATTGACTGATAGCTGCATCGGTTTTATTGGCGGAATTTTAGGAGGACTGGGCGGTTTTTGCGGTGCCATTCCTTCGGCCTGGGTGATGTTAAAACAATTACCCAAAACCCAGCAGCGCTATATTTTACGGCACTTTAATTTTGCAATTCAGCTTTTCACGCTGGGTACTTATGTATGGCAAGGCCTGATCAATCAAAGCCATTTACCCTATATGGCCTTGCTGATTGTTTTTGTGAGTATTCCGGCAATTTTAGGCGCAAAACTATTTTATAAAATTTCGGAATTACTGTTCAAACGCATGATCTTAAGTTTACTCGTTAGTGCAGGCTGTTTTCTATTAGCGTCCCAATTCATTTAAACACAAGATCAAGCCGAGTCTGTCTTCCCCGCTAAAGCTTGAATCCGTTGAAATAACTGCTATGTTAAGGCCAATCTTTGTAAATATAGATCATCATTATGCAGATTCGTGATCAGATTGTTCTTGTTACTGGTGGTGCACGTGGTTTGGGTTTAGCCATTACTCAGGCTTTACTGGCTGAGGGCGCGCGCGTGGTCGTCAATTATCATAGCAGTCAGCAGCAAGCTGAACAGCTGGCCCAGCAGTATCCTGAACAGGTATTTATTTATCAGGCAGATGTCACTCAAACTGATCAGGTCCGCGCTTTATTTGCCGCAGCTAAAACCCATTTCGGGGAAGCGATTCATGCTGTAATCAATAACGCACTGATTCAATTTGAATTTAATGGTGATGCACGCCCTAAAGTAGAAACGCTGACTTGGGATATGTTGCAACGGCAATTTAGCGGTGCAGTACAGGCTGCCTTAAATACTACACAAGCCGCACTGGATGATATGAAACAGGCAGGGTTTGGCCGGATCGTGAATATTGGTACAAACCTGGTGCAAAATCCGGTGGTTCCTTATCATGACTATACCACCGCCAAAGCTGCATTATTGGCCTTTACCCGCACCACGGCGCAGGACTTGGGACAATATGGCATCAATGTGAATATGCTCTCTGGTGGCCTGTTACAAACCACGGATGCCAGTAAGGCCACACCTGACATTGTCTTTGACCTGATTGCTCAATCGACGCCTTTACGCCGCGTAATTACACCAGAAGAATTTGCTGCTGCAATCCTGATGTTTTTGTCACCTTATTCACGTGCCGTCACAGGACAAAACCTGATTGTAGATGGCGGGCTGGTCAAAGGTTAAATGTTTAGAGAATGGACTTGAATTTTCAAATTCTGTTGTTCTATTTTTTAACCATTTGGTAGATTAAAAAGGTTTTGTGACCGGGTTTTACTTCTACAATAGTGCGCTCCCATAAAGCCTTTAGTCTACTTTCCATGAAATTTATCACGACATTGCTCAGTACCTTGCTACTGGCAGGTTGTATGTCCAGCGATTTGAAAAAATCAGAACAATTACTGCAAAATTTCCATTGTGCCAAGGTAGATACCGCCCAAATGCCACATAGCAGTATGACCGACTATTATCAGCAGATGTTGTATAGCAGCAAATCCAAAGTCGAGTCTTATATCAAACAGTATCATCAAGGTGAAGAGCTGTTTGACCTGCCACTGCATGAAGTGGTGGAGCAACAATATGATCTTTATAAAGATGCCTGCCAAAATCTGGGTGGAATTTTACCCGCTTCTGAAAATGCATCTTAAGTCTGTCAATCTTCATGATGATTAGGCAATAAAAAAGCAGGAGAATTTTCCTGCTTTTTTTCAACTCAATTTTAATGCTGATAATAGCGCTGATCTACGCTGAAGCATTCAGGGAATTTTGGCTGAATCTCTGCATAAAATGCCATGATTTCTGCCATGTCTTTTTCATAATCCCCTGTCGGATAAACAATTTTACCTACACCAGTTTTCTTCTTCTCATAATCCATATAGGCCAATGCAATCGGCACACCTGCATTAATCGCGACATGATAAAAACCTGTCTTCCACTGTTCCTGTTTAGCACGAGTCGCTTCTGGCGTGACCAGCATCACCAGTTTAGGATGGGTCTTGAATAATTCCGTCATCACCTGAACCATACTCGGACTAGGCTCCCCCGGCTGTTTAGGACGGCGATCAATCCCGATACCGCCCATAGCACGCACAAAAGGTCCAAATGGCAATTTCATATAACTGTCTTTAATGGTTAAGCGAACATTCACACCTAATGCTTTTAAGGCCAGTCGCGCATACAGTGCATCCCAATTACTGGTATGAGGTGCAGCAATCATGACACATTGGTCTAAATCTAAGGGCCAATGGTTATCAATTTCCCAACCCATCAGATTCAGGCTTTGTTCTGCTAACTTCTCAAACACGTCACGCACCAATTCTATTAAAAATTGCGCGAATTTTAGCAACCTCGGCAAATATAGATAGTGCCATATGATCAATAAATAAACAGTTAATCTATATTTGTATAATTGGAATTTTTAAATGAATAGTTGATTATTTTTTCCACCTTGAACTTATCTCATACATCAATTTACGGATAGTTCAGATTGCTTCCCAATATAAATAGGAATTTCTTTCTAATTTAAAGGATTCATGCATTAAAAAGCTCTTGACCTCCTAATTTTGGGATATGGCAAAAACGAGGGTCTTTTTATACTGAATCCACATTATAAATTTCAGGAAGATTCTAATGAAAAAGACTTTACTTTGTATTGCTTTAGCGGGGTTACTTAGTGCCTGCGGCGGTTCGGATGATAATGCCAGTACACCTCCAGCAAACAATGTTGGCACCCAAACCGGCGTACTGACGGACGGAATCATTTCAGGGGTGACCTATATCACCAGTAGTGGTGCAACAGGAGTTACCAACGAAAAAGGAGAATTTAAATTTAATGATGATGAAAAAGTAAAATTCTTTATTGGGGGTGTACAACTCGGTGATGAAATTGAAGCAAAGGAGCGTATCACACCATTAGATTTAGTCGAAAGTGAAAATGCGCGTATCAACCTTATGGTTTTTTTACAATCCTTAGATGGAAAAGGTGATCATAGCGATGGCATTCAGATTAGTGATGACACTAAAACAGCCTTCACTGCTGTAAAGCTTAATTTTAACCAAAGTACCACCGACTTCGTAAATGAAGTTGTCACCAAAACAGCCATCACACCAGATCAGTTGATAACACCAGAAAAAGCTTCAGAAAACTTCCAAGCAACCTTCTACAAAGATATTGCCGGTACGTGGGAGATTAACCGTACCGATAACACTGCTGTGTTGATTCACATTCTGGAAGATGGACGCTATGCACTAGGTGAAGCAGAAGCAAAAGATGAGAGTGGTCAAGCAGGCATTGAAATGGGCCGCTTAAAATGGAATGCAACAACAACCGTGATTGAACCGGAAATCCTACATGACACCAATGGTGAATGGGGACTTTCACATCCTGCCGAGAATAAACCTTATTCTTTAAACTTTAATGGAACTCAATTAATTCTTACTGAACCCGGCGTTAGTACTGAATACCGTTTAAATCGAGTTAAGCAGTCTAATAGTCTCGTCGGCACGTGGCGACTCAATGAAACGCACCTATTTGCTTTCTTTGATAACAACTATTATTTCTTCCTAGACACTGAAGGTGGAGATGACTGTGGTTGGCCAGGAATTGAATATGGCAAATATACATTGTCAGCAAATACTCTCACCACAACCGAGGTATTATTCGATACCAACGAGTGTGGTGGATTACAAGATAGTTCAAATGGCGGTAAGACAATTGCAAACATCAATATATCTAACAACAATCTTATCTTACATCCGCAAGGTGAAGATCCTGTAACTTTACAACGTGTTAAATAACCCACATCAACCGGCTTGAATATGAAATTCAAGCCGGTTTAATCAATATGTTCAAATTGAATGGTACAGCCCATCAATAAATGCATCAGTTCGATTTGCGAACAACATTGGGTTTTTTCATAAATATTTTTAAAATACGTCCGTACCGAACTCAACGTAATGCCACACTGTTCTGCAATATCTTCTATTTTATAACCATTAATTAACAACTCGCATAAATCAAACTCTCGTTTGGAAAGCTGGTAACATTGTTGTAGGTAAGTTCTTGACAGGGAATAATACTGGTTTTTATCCGTCATAAATAATGCAATCTGATGTTGAGCAGACTGTAAATGTTGCATATTTCTTAATTTTTTAAATGGCACCACCGTCAGCATGAATTGCGAGCCTGCCCCATCACTCAACGCCAGGACTCCACCCACTTCAGTCTGAATGGTCGTATCTTCCAGTAAAGCGCTTTCCAAAAGCTGATCAATACGTATCTGCTGAGCATAATTGGTTTTTAGACGGTTATGTATATCGAGATCCAGACATGAACTTTGATCAAGCATCTTTTGCGCAACAGGATTGGAATAACTTAAACACAGGTCTTGATCGAGCAGTACAATTCCGGTTTTTAAACTATCCAATACAGTATACAAGCTTAAATTATCTTGCTGAATCAAGTTGATTTGCCGGTGAATTTGCAAAGCCCGGCGTAAATGGATACTGATACGTCTTAAAAAATCCAGCTCAGGCTGTTCAAAAGGCTGTACTTCAGGTGCACGATGAATACCCAGTACTGCCCAACGATAATTTCCCCGATCCAGCAATACTCCCGCCAGATAAGATACACCGCCAGGCTTTAAACACTTCTCATAGAACACATAGTGATCCGTACCCGGCTGTTCTGCATAGTGCTGACAGTTATGACTTAAAGCATCGCCCATCTCGATCGCATTCCATAAGGGCATATGCAGTTTCATATCAATCACTCTGATACGCTCCTCTTGATAAGCGGCCAGACTTTCATTCGGGATATTGTGCGTATAGACAAAGTCATAGCCTGGATTAAGCTGATCCAGACCGGTAAAAATTGCACTCTTACTTTTAGTATAGCTCACGATATCTTTGATCACGTCCAGCCACAAAGATGGTAATACAGCAGCATCATAAATTTTTGCAATCAGATTATTTTCTTGTTCTAATTTCATTATCCCCTCCGCATTATCATTATTTTCTAATCATAGCGTTCAGAATTGGTTAACGAAACAGCATAAAGTGACTTTAAACTTGGCTAAAAATTCTTAAATCCTGCTCACTTATCAATAACTCTGGCCTCATTCACCTAATGAATCAAACTTTAACAAGATTGCCCTATTTATCTGTACTGACTACTTTTAATGTAATTCATAACAAATAATTTAATAGGGTTAAAACAATGAAAAAATTAACGCTTACTGCTGCGATAGCAGTCGTTCTTGCAGGAGCTTTAACCGCCTGTTCAAAGCCCAATGATAATGAGCCGATGAGTAATAATGCTCAATCCAGCCCAGCCATGATGGAGCAAAATAACGCGGATACTAGTGTGAACCGTGCTGATAGCGCAGAAACTTCGCTAGATTGGGCAGGTGAATACGAAGGTGTTTTTCCTTGTGCTGACTGTGAAGGGATTAAGGTCGAGTTAGATCTCAATCCGGATAAAACCTATGACCTAAATGAGGAATATTTAGGTAAAGCTGGAAATAATGAGACGGAAACTAAAGGTAGTTTCAGTTTTGACCCTCAAGATCCTTCAATCATCACATTAGATAACAAAGCTGAAAACCGTAAATTCTTTGTTGGTGAAAATTTTGTTGAAGCACGCGAGATGAAATCAGGTAAAAAAATCGACAGTAATTTAAATTATAAATTAGTTAAAAAGTCCGCATCATAATTTTGTAAACGCATAAAAAAATCCCCGCTATTGCGGGGATTTTTTATGAAATGCTCGGATGATGAATTACATCATGCCGCCCATACCACCCATGCCACCCATATCAGGCATTGCAGGTTTGTCTTCTGGGATTTCAGTGATCATGCATTCAGTGGTCAGCATCAAGCCAGCAACAGAAGCGGCGTGCTCAAGTGCAGAACGCGTTACTTTAGCAGGGTCAAGAATACCCATTTCCAGCATATCGCCATATTCGCCAGTTGCAGCGTTATAACCGAAGTTACCTTCGCCATTCTTCACAGCGTTGATCACTACAGAAGGCTCATCACCTGCGTTAGATACGATTTGACGAAGCGGTGCTTCAATCGCACGACGAAGAATGTTGATACCTACGTTTTGGTCATCATTCGCGCCTGTTACGCCTTCAAGTGCAGATGCAGCACGTACTAGTGCAACACCACCACCCGCAACGACACCTTCTTCAACTGCAGCGCGAGTCGCATGAAGCGCGTCATCTACACGGTCTTTTTTCTCTTTCATTGCAACTTCAGTTGCAGCACCGATTTTGATGACAGCAACACCGCCAGCAAGTTTCGCTACACGCTCTTGAAGTTTTTCTTTGTCATATTCTGAAGTAGATTCTTCGATCTGTGCACGGATTTGCTGTACACGGTCAGCGATTTGGCCAGCATTACCAGCACCATCTACAATTACAGTATTTTCTTTAGATACAGTTACTTTATGTGCTGTACCCAAGTGATCAAGCGTCGTTTGATCCAGCTGCATGCCGATTTCTTCAGAAATCACAGTACCGCCAGTCAAGATCGCGATGTCTTGAAGCATAGCTTTACGACGATCACCAAAACCAGGTGCTTTTACCGCACATACTTTGATAATACCGCGCATGTTGTTGACAACAAGCGTCGCAAGCGCTTCGCCTTCAACATCTTCAGAAATGATTAAAAGCGGTTTGCCAGTTTTAGCAACAGCTTCAAGTACTGTAATCAATTCACGAATATTGCTGATTTTCTTATCAACAAGAAGAATGAATGGATTTTCAAGTTCAGCTGTTAAAGTATCTTGCTTGTTCGCGAAGTACGGAGAAATATAACCGCGGTCGAACTGCATGCCTTCAACTACGTCAAGCGAATCTTCGAAGCCTGAACCTTCTTCAACCGTGATCACGCCTTCTTTGCCCACTTTTTCCATTGCTTGCGCAATCAGCTGACCTACAGTCGTATCAGAGTTAGCAGAGATCGAACCTACTTGTTCAATCGCTTTAGAGTCTGATGCTGGTTTTGCAGTTGCCTTGATGTTTTCAACTACAGAACGTACCGCAATATCGATACCGCGTTTCAAGTCCATTGGGTTCATACCCGCTGTTACTGACTTGATGCCTTCATTCAAAATTGCTTGTGCCAATACAGTTGCAGTCGTTGTACCATCACCTGCGATGTCATTGGTTTTTGAAGAAACTTCACGAACCAGTTGAGCACCCATGTTCTCGAACTTGTCTTTCAGCGTAATTTCTTTGGCAACAGTGACACCATCTTTAGTGATGTGCGGTGCACCAAAAGAACGGTCGATAACAACGTTACGGCCCTTAGGACCCAAAGTAACCTTTACTGCATCTGCAAGGGTGTTTACACCAGCAATCATTTTTGAACGAGCTGAATCACCAAATTTTACGTCTTTAGCTGACATATTTGACTCCGAATATTGTTGTATCTTTACAAAATCTGATTTGGAATGAATAAAACTTTTTTAGCGCAGATTAAGCTTCTAATACCGCTAAAATGTCAGATTCTTTCATGATTAAAAGCTCTTCGCCGTTTACTTTTACAGTAGTGCCTGCATAAGTACCGAACAATACTTTGTCGCCAACTTTTACGTCTAACGCGCGTACGCCATTATCAGTGATTTGACCATTACCAACTGCAATGATTTCACCTTGAGCAGGTTTCTCAGCAGCCGAACCTGGAAGTAAAATGCCTCCAGCTGTTTTAGTTTCTTCTTCAACACGACGAATAACAACGCGGTCATGTAATGGACGAATGTTGCTCATAAATAACTCCATCAGACTAAGTCTTTTTTAGGTCACTGATGACGACTTAATTATTCCATGGGTCATCATCAAAAATTTTTGATGTCACTTTTATGGAGATGGAATAAAACGCTTCAAGGGCAAAAATGAAAAAAAATTGGTTTTTTTTAACGAATCATAGGTTTTCGTCTATTTATTCGGCAGATCAGCCTTCAACATAAAGGCTTGTGCCACTTCATCGAATAAATATTGAGAAATTTTTCCTGTGGCATCAATCAGATTAAAGCTGTTCGGTTCATCTTTATGTAGACGATTTGACGCAGAAGTCCCTGCATGTACATCATATACAGGATGATCCATCCCCAATCCGAACATCTGATTCAAATCATAAATCGCCGGTTGATGCAGATGCCCATGCAACACCGCAAACAGACCATGCTCTGCCCAGGCCTCTAAAGCAATTTTGGCCATCAATGGGCTGTCCTTGAAACCGCGCTTATTTTGAAAAGGCACATAAAAAGGCTGATGGCTGACAATGATTTTTAATTTGGAAGCAGGCGCCTGCGCCAGCGTCAGGTCAATACGCTGAATCTGCTCAAGGGATAAATGCCCTTTGGTATGATATCGACGTCGGATCGAATTCACCCCAATCAGATAAAAATTTTCAGTTTCAAATATTGGCTCCAATTCACCAAAAAAAATCTGGTAACGGGTAAATGGATTGAAAAGCCGATTCCACAAATGATAGAGCGGAATATCATGATTCCCCGGGATCACCATATAAGGCGTATTGAGCTGATCTAAAAATTTTTTGCAGGCAAAGAATTGACCCAAACGTGCGCGCTGAGTCAGGTCACCACTGATGACGACGGCTTCAAGTGGATGGGTCTGACAGAAATGCCGAATCGCTTCTAAACACTCCGGCTTCTCTGTTCCAAAATGCAGATCAGACAGATGCAGGATCATGTGGCACCATTACGTTTAGGCTATCTTTTAATACAGAAATATTGAGTGGCGGGGCCATTTCCACAATTTCCCCATCAATCGCTACCATCAGTTTCTTGGCTCGGGATTCGATTCGGACTTGATCGGCTGCAAAACTATAAACACCCGATGCCTGGTCAATCTTGCCACGAATCAGCTGATACACTAGCTTAAATAAAGTAAGCTTATCACTTTTAGAAACTACCACTCCCGCCACTTTACCTTTTTCAGCCGCTTCTGCAATGCGCATTTTCATATCTGCCAGTTGCAAGGGATTATTGCCAAAAAAGATCAGTGGTGTTTTTACCGGATATTTCTTTTGATCCACCCAGATTTTTAGTTTTAATTCTCTACGATCGCGAATTAAAACATCCAGTGCAGAGGTATAGGCATGTAGCGGTAGGCGACCAAAAATACGATTATAGTCTTCACGTTTTTTAATGAATAAAGGATATAGACCTAGACTGGCATTATTCAGATAAATTTCCTGATTGATACGAGCAACATTCATACGTTGTGGCTGTCCTGTCGCAATCACTTTTGCCGCTTCAAGCAAATCCAGCGGAATCCCCAATAATCTCGCCACATAGTTAAAAGTCCCTAAAGGCAAAATACCGACAGGAATTTGCGTATTCAACACATGTTTGGCGACTGTATTTAAAGTGCCATCTCCGCCTGCCGCAACGATGATTCCTGACTCGCTAGATGCCAAATGCTGTTCAAGCACCTCAACCATAATTTTATCAAATTGCTGTGAATCATTGATTTCATAAGCTTTAGTTTGATAACCCTGCGCTGAAAATATATCGATCAGCTGCTCATAAATGCCTTCTGGCCCCTGTATGCGAAAACCAGCTTTATGATTAAAAATCAGCGATAAGGGTTTAGATTGATTAGACATTTTTCGCGCAATTTCATTGAAGCCTATTGGCATTTTGTCCAATTCATAGACAATTAACAGTGGCTTTATGTAAAATTCAAATGGCAACCATTTATTTAATCAATAATGAATATTAGAGATCTTATAAAACTAAGATAATGATTTTAATATCAATTTTTAAAATAAATACCACTCATCACTTATATAAATAACCTTAATAATTCAAATGTTTAGTTTTATCTTGTTGTTTTACTTATATTTATAAATAAAATAGCATTATATTCCAAAAGAAATCTAGCACTTCTTTGGTCTTATTTTTTTTATCATTTTATGCTTTAATACAGCCACTTTTTTTCATACTTCATCTGGGCGATATTTTTTATTGCTCGGATTGTACTTTGTACATCTAATTTGTACACATTTGAGATAGGCCTCACCATGACCCAAGTGAACGCACCAGAATTCGTTCGTCACCCTAAGCTTATTGCTTGGGTGGAAGAGATTGCTAAATTAACAAAACCAGCAAAAATTGAATGGTGTGACGGTAGCGCAGAAGAATATCAACGTTATATCGACTTGATGATCGCTAACGGCACAATGCAAGCGCTGAATCAAGAAACTCATCCTGGTTCTTATCTTGCAAATTCTGATCCGTCTGACGTAGCACGTGTTGAAGATCGTACTTACATCTGTTCTGAAAACAAAGACGATGCTGGCGCGACCAACAACTGGGAAGCACCTGCTGTCATGCGCGAAAAATTGAACGGTTTATTTGACGGTTCAATGGCAGGTCGTACACTTTATGTGGTTCCATTCTCAATGGGTCCATTGGGTTCTCATATCGCTCATATCGGTATCGAGTTAACTGACTCTCCTTACGTTGCAGTAAGCATGTCTAAAATGGCTCGCATGGGTAAAGCTGTTTATGACGTTCTTGGTACTGACGGTGAATACGTTCCTTGCGTACACACTGTAGGTGCTCCGCTTGCGAACGGCGAAAAAGATGTTGCATGGCCTTGCAACAAAGAAAAATACATCGTGCATTACCCAGAAACTCGTGAGATCTGGTCTTATGGTTCTGGTTATGGCGGTAACGCATTGTTGGGTAAAAAATGCCTGGCATTACGTATTGCATCATTTATGGGTCGTCAACAAGGCTGGTTAGCTGAACACATGCTGATCCTTGGCGTGACCAATCCACAAGGCGAAAAACACTACATCGCAGCTGCATTCCCATCTGCATGTGGTAAAACAAACTTCGCTATGTTGATTCCACCAGCTGGCTATGAAGGCTGGAAGATTGAAACTGTAGGTGACGATATTGCCTGGATCAAACCAGGTGAAGACGGTCGCTTATATGCAATCAACCCTGAAGCTGGCTTCTTCGGTGTAGCGCCTGGTACCAATACCAAAACCAACCCGAACTGTATGGCAACCATGCACAAAGACGTGATTTATACCAACGTTGCTGTGACTGACAACGGTGAAGTTTGGTGGGAAGGTCTGACTAAAGAAGCGCCTGCCAACCTGACTAACTGGAAAGGTCAACCACACACTGGTGAAGAAAAAGCAGCGCATCCAAATGCTCGCTTCACTGTTGCAGCTGGTCAATGCCCTTCTATTGATGCTGACTGGGAAAATCCAGCAGGTGTTCCAATTTCCGCGTTCATCTTCGGTGGTCGCCGTGCAGACACTGTGCCTCTAATTTCAGAAGCATTTGACTGGGTTGACGGTGTTTACAAAGCTGCAACGATGGGCTCTGAAACAACTGCTGCTGCTGTTGGTCAACAAGGTGTTGTTCGTCGTGACCCGTTCGCGATGCTTCCATTCGCGGGCTACAACATGGCAGATTACTTCACGCACTGGTTAGAAATGGGTGAGCAAGTGGGTGCGAAAGCTGCTGCTGCTGGCAACAAACTTCCAGGTATCTACAACGTGAACTGGTTCCGTCGTGATGCTGAAGGCAACTTCGTATGGCCTGGTTTCGGTCAAAACATGCGTGTTCTTGAGTGGATCATTGACCGTTGTGAAGGTCGTGCTGATGCTGTTGAAACACCAATCGGCCTAGTTCCTACTTACGAACAGCTGAACTGGACTGGTTCTGACTTCACTAAAGAACAGTTTGACCTAGTAACTTCTCAAGACAAAGATCAATGGATCAAAGAGCTTGAAAGCCATACTGAATTGTTCGATAAGTTAGGTGAGCGTTTACCGGAAGCGTTAAAAACTCGTCAAGCAGAACTTATTGCTGCGGTTAAATCTGCTTAATTGCTGATTTAATTAAAAAAGGTCGCGTAAGCGGCCTTTTTTATTGGCTGTTTAAACAATTGATCACAATTGACCAGAGCAGCAGTTTAAGCAAAATATGGCATACTTAAGCCAAGACTTCAGGAACTATAAATATGAAAAGAACAACAGTAATTTTGGCTATGGCTGCGAGCAGTTTCGTACTGAGTGCATGTCAGACCACACCCCATCAATTCAATGGACAAAGTGGCTATGAAATTCTGGAACGTTCAGGCAATACAGCAACCTTGAGCTACACCCTCTCAGGACGACCAAGCCAGGATGAAAATCGCTTGCAAGCCGCTTGCAGACACGTATTAGGAAATTCCAAAACTTACAACATCCAGATTTTAAGCACCAATGAAATTTCCAATCCAACTGCGGAACAGGAAAACTATGGCCGCCAACTGGGTAATAGCCGCACGCAAATCAGCTTGAGCAATACGCCTGATTTACATAATAGCGAGAACCCGGGTGCACGCGAAGCCTTAGAAGCCCGCCCAACGACCATGCGCGTTATTCGTTATACTTGTTCTTAACATCTAATACTTAGTTACTTAATCAGAGTAAGACAATCAAAAAGGGCTAACTGCCCTTTTTGATTTTTCAACTTTAACGTGTTTTATAGAAACTGACATTACGAAATTCTGGTGATTCATCCAGATCTGGCCATGTTGTCGCACTACGTTCATCCAGTTTTTTATATTGAGGATGACTAAAGTTTTTTACCCGACTGTCTGCAACCCACACCTCAGGTGCAAATTTTAAAAACTCATCCAGGAAGAAACGGTTACATTGATCATAGAGCACATCTGCGGCTAATAGAATATCCACCTGCTCTGCCTTATATAGGTCATCCAGATATTCAAGCTCAACATCATTCAGCTCCGCATTGGCGTGACAGGCATCCAGACTGACTTGATCAATGTCACAGCAAATCACACGTTTTGCACCTGCCATTTTTGCTGCAATGGCAACTACGCCCGATCCAGCCCCAAAATCCAAAACAACTTTATCTTTGACATGATGCGGCTCCGCCAATAGCCACTGCGCCATCGCCAAGCCTGAGGCCCAACAAAAGATCCAGTACGGTGTATCGTTCCAGATGCGACGGATGACTTCATCATCGAGTTTGTCAGTTGGGAATACTGGCGGAATCAGCCACAGGGAAATGGGTGTATCCGGCAATTGCTGTGCATGCAGCTCACAATATGGAATCACATCATGCAAGGCTTTTAGTAGATGTTCTGGGGCTTGAGGGAGTCGGAAGGTGCAGCTCATTAGATTTCTTTTAATTAGTATTAATGTCTTTGAAGAATCTCCCCTAGCCCCTCTTTAAAAAAGAGGGGGAAACTCCATCCAAAAATAGTGATCAGAGTTCCCTCCTTTGAAAAAGGAGGGTTAGGGAGGATTTGATTAACCTAAAGCTTTTTCAGCAGCTTCAACCGTTTGACGGATTAAAGTGGTAATCGTCATTGGACCTACACCACCCGGAACTGGTGTGTAAGCAGAAGCAATTTCTTCAATGCCTACAAGTTGGATATCACCTACACCACCGCCATCACGTGGATGGAAACCAGCATCAACAACCACAGCACCTGGTTTGATCCAGTCTTTTTGAATTAATTCTGCTTTACCTACCGCACCGACAATGATGTCCGCTTGCTTAACAAAGCTTGCAAGATCTTGAGTACGTGAATGGCAAATGGTTACGGTTGCATTCGCTTCTAGCAGCATCGCAGCCATTGGTTTACCCAAAATTGCAGAACGACCTACAACTACCGCATGTTTACCAGCGATTTCAATGTTGTTCTCTTTCAGGATAGTCATAATACCCGCAGGCGTCGCTGAACCATAGGCTGCCTCACCCATTGCCATACGACCATAGCCCAGGCAAGTGACACCATCTACGTCTTTTTCAAGCGAGATTGCATCGAAACAGGCACGCTCATCAATTTGCGCAGGAACCGGGTGCTGAAGCAGAATACCGTGCACATCAGGATTTGCATTTAATTTTTCAATTTCAGCCAATAATTCTTCAGTTGTGGTTTCTTTAGGAAGTTCCACTTTGAGTGAATCCATACCAACACGGCGGCAGGCATTGCCTTTCATGCGAACATAAGTTGCAGATGCACCATCGTCACCTACCAAAATCGTCGCAAGAATTGGAGTACGACCTGATTTTGCTTTCAGCGCTTCTACGCGAGTAAACAAGTCAGCTTCAATTTGCTTCGCCAATGCACGACCGTCTAGAACTAATGCCACGGCACTTCTCCCAAGTGTTGATATGAATCAATTTTGCACATTCTACATGAATAATTTAAATATTTTCCGCCAGATGATGTTTTTATGCGCATACAGATGAATACACTATTGTTTTTTTTTCTGAGCTTGCTAATATACGCATCAACAAGACGCGGCGGGGTGGCAGAGTGGTCATGCAGCGGACTGCAACTCCGTGGACGCCGGTTCGATTCCGACCTCCGCCTCCATCTTGTTAAAGCCCGAGTGGTGAAATCGGTAGACACAGGGGATTTAAAATCCCCCGCCCACAAAGCGTGCCAGTTCGAGTCTGGCCTCGGGCACCATTCTTCTACTATAGAAAGATGGTGCAAATAAAGAACCCAGCGAAAGCTGGTTTTTTTATGCCTGTAATTTAATAAATCAAAAAAATAAGTAAATTAAATTTCCATTTAAAGCATGATCATTAATTAAGCTACCCTGCTCTACGTTCTCAATATCATCCAGCAGAACGTAAATATCCTTGCAAATCCTGTTCCAGTTTCTGCTGAAAATGAATCGGCTCAATAATTTTCACATAGGGCAACCAGTAACGCACCAAAGGCAACAACTGCATTTCGTGACGAATCTGGCAACTGATCACTAACTCTCCAGTCTCGGCTTCCTGCTCGATCTGCTGTTCTGGAAATAAACGGCGCTCTTTAAAAAAGACCGTGACTTCAGGTTGTACCCTGATTAAGACTTGCTGCTTTTGCTGCCCAAACCAGATGCTGTCTTCATCTGCCAGCATTTTCAGTATTTCAGGATCATGCGCAAAGCTCTCCGCCTTAGAAACCAGCTTGAGCTGTTGCACCTGACTTAAGCGATAGGTGCGCAACTTGTCCTGATCTACGCCCACCAGATACCAGATACCATGATGGTGAATCAAGCGATAAGGCTTAATGATTCGCAATTGATCTGAATATTGCAACTCAACCTGCTGACGTTTATAGATTGCGCTTGCAAGCAACTTGAAATGTTCGGCAAACTGTTTGGCATCTTCAAAATAATAGCCTTTTGCCGAAAATACCTGATTTGCCCGCTCATCCAGCAGTTCACGCATAAAAGACATATCCAACGCCGGATACAACTCACTGATCCCCGAAAGCTGGGCAAAAGTCTGGATATCCTGCAATTTAAACCGCCCTAAATAAGAGGGTTCCAGATAATATCGTTTCTGTTCATCTTGAAGTAAGGGTAAGTAAGAGCCTAGACGATCAAAATCACGCTCAATGGTGCGGGTGCTGACCTGAAATTCTGCAGCTAGCTCTGCAGCCCGGAGTTGATATCCGACGTTTAATTTGGTCAAAATTCTGGCTAAACGCTCTGCAAGACGCTCATGTGTTGAAGCTGGGCGCTTCATAAATCCCCACTTAATACATTCTCATGTACTTATTTATCGCTAGATGTTGAATGATTATACTGAATGCCGATCAATGAATAATATTAGGACAAAGTCTAAGATATTTTTTTGCATCAGATCTTGACCCTTTATTCACCCTAAAAATACAAGATCTTATTTGGATTTTCTGGATGCTTTCTTGCTTGAATGACGATTTTGTATTGTTAATCTTTCTATATAACGCTCCAGATGCAGCATCGCCCGATACATTTTATGTAACTCTACCCAGCTGATGGTTCCGCGAATAATCATTTTATGAATACGTCGTAATGCTCTTAAACTATGTTTTGAACTATATGCTGTTGAAATAATTTTCATCTTATTTTCCCTCTCACATTCATGTGAATGTTTAACCATTTGGTCGGAATTATCTATACATGCAATTTACGTGTCATAATTGACAGGTTGTGTCGAACAGTTAACATTTTTTAATTTTTATTCAAGATTTTATATATTTATTTGTAATAATATTTTACTTAAAATTTAAAAAAGCCAGTAAAATTACTGGCTTTTTTTGAATCACTTATCTCGTATTAAATAATTTCAACTACAACTTTACCCACATGCTCTCCAGTATCCATTGTGGCATGGGCATCCTGAATCTGATCGAACTTAAACGTTTTATAGATCATCGGGAGACATTCGCCTTTTGCCCACAATGGTGCAATCTGCTCTTTCAGGCCTTGTGCAATTTCCGCTTTTTCAGCCGTGCTGCGTGCACGCATGGTCGAACCGGTAATGGTCAGACGTTTCATCATGATTTGACCCAGTTTGACTTCTTTGGCCTTGGCACCACCCAAGAAAGCGATATAGACCAGACGTCCATCACGGCGCAACAAATTCAAATTACGATCTAAATATGGTGCACCGACCATATCTAAAATGACATCGACACCACCATTGTCCGTGGCTTCATTAATAACTTGCTCAAAGTCCTGAGTTTTATAATTAATAGCCGTGGTTAAATCAGAAATAGCCACAACTTTTTCATCTGAACCGACAGTTGCAAAGGTTTTGATGCCAAGTGATTTACACAACATTAAAGCAGTCGTACCAATCCCGCTCGTTCCACCATGTACCAGTACAGTTTCCCCTGCTTTAGCCTTACCCATCTGGAACACGTTCGCCCATACAGTAAAGAAAGTTTCAGGAATGGCCGCTGCCTGTACAAAACTTACGCCTTCAGGAATATTCAAGGTCTGGCTTTCAGGTATGACGCAATATTCAGCATAACCGCCACCATTGGTCAAACCACAGACTTGATCACCAACTTTAAACTGACTTACATCACTACCAATCGCAACCACCTCACCTGCCACTTCCAGGCCAGGAACTGGCGTTACCCCTTTCGGCATCGGATATAAGCCTTGACGCTGCAGGATATCTGGACGGTTAATACCAAAGGCATGAACTTTTACCAGAACTTCGTCTGCCTTGGCTTCTGGTATAGCGACCGTTTCAAAGCTAAGTTTATCGACACCACCTGGTTCTGTAATAATGACTTGCTGCATGGTTTGTTGCGACATGATTTCTTTCCCTAATCTATGCATTTCATATATCTTGGACTTATTTGAACATAGTTAGCATGAGGAATGAAGCTACATCGGACTTATGTATAATCGGGGGACTATTCAGGAAATTGATAATAGGCCGACCATGACCCAAGTGATCGAATATAATGAAAACAATTACAGTGATTTTGAGTGGTTTGAAGGTTTTGCTGTGATTCGCTTTTATGCAGACTGGTGCAAGCCTTGTGTTCAGAATTTTCCGGTCTTTGCCGAACTGGCGACATACTATACTGAGGTAAATCCTGAGATTAAATTTGGCAAGATCAATGTGGATCAGTCTCCGATTTTAACCTTGCGCTATAATGCCTATGGTTTGCCTTCTACGCTTATTTTTAGAAATGGAGAAATTATTAAAAGGATTGCAGGCGTGAAAAGTTTAACCGAAATGAAAGCAATTCTGGCCTTAGTCCTCAATGATTCTTATGAATAATTACCCATGTGAAGCCAAATCTAACAAAAATATTTCTTTTAGCTCACTATCTAAATACGGAGCCTTTAATTAACTACGCCCTTTATATTCCTTTACCATTCGATCACTCACATCTTCCGGATAACACAGGGGCGCATATCCGCCTGCACGATTATAAGCACTACGTTTACCACAGCGACTACCATTACTTGCAGTATTGTAAGGACACGGACAATTTCCCGGATAATTCTCAATCGACTGCTGGATTATTTTTTGCTTGATTGCTTCAACGCTTTGGCTGCTCTGTTTGGCTTCAGCTCCAAAAGCCACACACAAGCCAGCCAGCAATATTAATTTTTTCATATATTCCCCAAATCTAGGGAGTATTGTATTAATTGACTAGTAAATTGAAAGATCACATTTTGACTAATCGAATGATTTTCATGCAATCAAAATTTAGGCAATAAAAAACCCGCTTTTCAGCGAGTTTCTTCAAATCAGTCCAGTCTTAAAGACGAACCAATTCCACAATCTTCTCAGCAAGTTCTTCAACTGTATCTACGGTTAAAGTCGTGTCTGTACCTTCAGCAGCATCGGTAATCACAACCACACCAGTTTCACGAACCAGTGCAACCTGCTCCGCATTCAAACCTGCTTTAGCAATAGCAACGATCCCTTGCTGAATCAGCAAGCTTTCTAGCGCCTGAGCATTTTCCAAAGCTTTACCAGATACAGTCACCGCAGCAGGTTTTTGACCCAAACGTGCCGCACGTGCTTCTGCAGTGACAGGCTCATCGTGTGCAGACCATTCAACTGATTCTTCCACCATACCAGCACCAATCGTCACGTTATTCAAACGATCGATGAAGATAAACGAACCGGTGAAACGGCTGTCTTGATAACGGTCAAAGACCACTGGTGCATCAAATTCAACAGTCACATTGGCGATTGCATTTAGCTCAAGTTTATCCACCTGAACTTTTTCCAATGTGTTAACGTTGGTACGGTAATGAATTGCCGTTACTTTTGCCGGAACGGTTTGCGTACCAATCTTGATGTTGTACAGCTTACCCAGTACAAGTGGTTGATCTGCCATCCACACAACAGTCGCTTGAACTGAACGGGAAATATTTGGAACAGCTTGATCCGCACGAATTAACACGTTACCACGTGAAATATCAATTTCATCGTTAAGCGTTAAAGTCACTGCCTGACCTGCAACTGCATGCTCAAGATTGCCATCAAAAGTGACAATTTCTTTGACAGTCGATGATTTACCAGAAGGTAATGCTGTTACGGTATCGCCAACATTGATATCGCCAAGTGCGATCGTACCGCAGAAACCACGGAAGTCAAGGTTTGGACGGTTCACGTATTGCACAGGGAAACGGAAATCCTGCTTCGCTGAACTACGGTTAATTTCCACCGATTCAAGTGTACCCATCAGCGTTTCACCAGTGTACCATGGCGTATTGGCTGACTTGTTCACCACGTTATCGCCATTCAATGCAGAAATAGGCGTAAAGATGATATTGCTTGGTTTACGATCGCCCAATTGTGCAACGAATGCCGCATATTCAGCCTGGATTTCATTGAAACGTGTTTCAGAGAATTCCACCAAGTCCATCTTGTTGATCGCAACAATGATGTTCTTGATCCCGAGCAAACTCGCAATAAAGGTATGACGACGTGTCTGGGTTTGCACGCCATAACGTGCATCAATCAAAATGATTGCAAGGTCACACGTCGATGCACCTGTCGCCATGTTACGAGTGTACTGTTCGTGTCCCGGCGTGTCCGCGATGATGAACTTACGTTTTTCTGTCGAGAAATAACGATAGGCCACATCAATGGTAATGCCTTGCTCACGCTCTGCTTGTAAACCATCGACCAGAAGTGCCAAGTCAGGTGCATCACCTGTCGTACCGACTTTTTTCGAGTCACGGGTCACGGCCTGTAATTGATCTTCATAAATCAATTTTGAATCGTACAGCAGACGACCGATTAACGTCGATTTACCATCGTCCACGTTACCACAAGTCAGGAAACGCAACAGGTCTTTATTTTCATGTTGTTTCAGATAGCTCAAGATATCTTGGCTGATTAAATCAGATTGATGAGACATCGCTCAAAGCTCCACATATTCTTTAGAAATCGGTTAAATCTAAATCCACCTAAGTCCTCCTTTGATAAAGGAGGACTTTCCTCCATTTTATTTTGGGAGTCCCCCGCTTTCATAAGGAGGGGGTTAGGGGGAGATTTATAGATATTAGAAGTAGCCTTCCTGCTTCTTCTTCTCCATCGAGCCTGCTTCATCATGGTCAATCATACGACCTTGACGCTCAGAGCTGGTTGCCAGCAACATTTCCTGAATAATTTCCGGCAAGGTATTGGCGGTAGATTCCACAGCACCTGTTAATGGATAACAACCCAAAGTACGGAAACGTACCGATTTCATTTGTGGAACTTCACCTTCTTTTAAAGGCATACGTTCATCATCAACCATAATAAGTGTGCCACTACGTTCAACCACAGGACGTTCTGCAGCCAAATAAAGTGGTACTAATGGAATACTTTCCAAATAGATGTATTGCCAGATATCCAGCTCAGTCCAGTTAGATAATGGGAATACACGAATACTTTCGCCCTTGTTCACTTTACCGTTGTAAAGATTCCAAAGTTCTGGACGCTGGTTTTTCGGATCCCAACGATGTTTCGAATCACGGAATGAATAAACACGTTCCTTGGCACGTGATTTTTCTTCATCACGGCGCGCGCCACCAAAAGCAGCATCAAAACCGTATTTATCCAGGGCCTGTTTTAAGCCCTGAGTTTTCATGATGTCGGTATATTTAGAACTACCGTGGTCGAACGGGTTAATACCTGCCTCAACCCCTTCTTTATTCTGATGCACGATCAAATCGAAACCATGGGTTTTCGCCATATTGTCCCGGAAAGTGATCATGTCTTTAAACTTCCAGCCTGTATCGACATGTAATAATGGAAATGGAAGTTTTGCTGGGTAGAACGCTTTTAGCGCAAGATGCAGCATGACCGCTGAATCTTTACCAATCGAATACAGCATGACCGGATTTTCAAACTCGGCAGCAACTTCGCGGATGATATGAATACTCTCAGCTTCAAGCTGTTTGAGATGAGTAAGTCTTTCCTCATTTAACGACATGGACAACACCAGCTTAGAAAAACGTGTACTTATGACACTTTTGAAAATTTATATTCATTATAGTGATTTACTTATCCTATCCATTGCTTGTTTTATGATATTGATATATCAAAAGCTCATATAAAAATTCATCAATAATGAATATCAGTTTTTATGAATCAATAATTTGCCCAATTCAAGCGAGGATATTGTGTGGTATAGCTATATATTACCCTGTCGCTAAGCCAATAAAATCCTAGGAAAATAATCTAAAGTAGTGGTTCTCAAATAGTTAAAAAATTACTAGAGTAAGACTCAATTCTCCCTATTGATATACTTCGTTTATGCCCTATAGCGCTTTTGATCTTGCCACTGTAAAAACCCGTCTGGAACAGGCCCAGCTTGCTAGTTATATTTATCAGCACCAGCAAAATATTTTGGTCTTGCAAGAACCTTTCAGTGATGATGGCAAGCCTTTAAATATCTATCTGCAACACGAGCTGACCGCGGATCAAATCGGATTACAGTTTGGTCTACGTTTGCAAGAAGGTCATTGGGAATTTCTAATCGGCGTTACTTATAGCAACCAGAACGCAGCTTACGAAATCGGTGCTGGCAACCTCAAAGGTGATCAAAAAGCCTTTAACTTATTATATGCCTTTTATAATTATCCTAAAGCGTTCTATCTGGTGGCATTACCTTTGACAACCAACAGTCAGATTTTGGAGCAAACCTTGCAACAGCAGCTCTTCAAGCAGCCTAATCTCGACTTCCTGAATACTGCAGTCAAGGTCAATCCTATGGGCGAACAGGTCAAATGGATGCAACACTATATTCTGCAACAGACTTTAGATATGAAAGTCCGGATTCAGACTGCCCTGCTTTAGACTTGAATAGAAAAATTTAGAGATACTCAGGTCGATGTATCTCTATATCTTTCTCAGGCAAGCATACACAGAATGCCATGCTATTCAGAATTCCTATTGCCGCTATGACATCACTTGCTCAAACATCCATTTAACTTATAGTTTATTATTAATTTTAATAGTTTAATAATTATTAAATAATCAATATATTCAATCCTTGTTTATAAGGTTTTTTGTTATTTTTTTACATACAAAATCAACAATTACTGTTATCGTTATATCAATAAAAACTTTCAGATACTTTTCCTAAAAACATAATTATAGAGATAAAAAAATGTGGGAACTGTTTACGCATCCATCCAATATCGTATTTAGTATTAGCCTGAGCCTAATGCTGATGTTTGCAGCACTAGAATGTATTCTATTGCTGCTTGGCGGCGGCTCTCAGCATATCTTTGAACAGTTTTTACCTGAAGATCCCCTGCAACCAGAAATAAGCCCGGATCAGTCTCCGGGTGTTTTCAGCAAAGTATTTGACTGGTTATATCTGGGGCGTCTGCCTTTATTTATCTGGCTAATCATTTTTCTGACCAGTTATGGGTTAAGCGGTTTATTGATTCAGGGCATATTTGAGCGCCTGACCAGCCAGCTGTTTAATGTTTGGCTGATTTCTCCGGCCTGCCTGTTTCTGTGTATGCCTGTGGTGCGCTTTCTTGCCATGGCCGCCAGTAAGCTCCTGCCCCAAGATGAAACTTCCGCGATTTACAGTGATGAACTCATCGGACGTACCGCGACCATTATTCTGGGAGATGCCAAAGTGAATTCTCCCGCACAAGCCAAAGTCCGGGATCAACATGGCCAGACTCATTATGTTCTGGTTGAACCAGAAAACAATCAAATTCTAAATCAAGGTCAGAATGTAGTTCTAACCCACAAAACCAAGAACGGCTTTCAAGCCATTGCACTTTAATTTTATTTAGCTAGCACTCAATTGAGACTTTATAACAATGTTAACATTTGATTTATATAATATTTTAATTATTGCGGGAATTATTTTTGTAGCACTGGTGACCTTCGGTCTCATCATTGCACGTTTATACCGTCGTTCAAGCAAGGAAATTTCCTTTGTACGTACCGGTTGGGGTGGAGAAAAAGTGATTTTAGGTGGAGGCGCAATCGTGCTCCCTGTCTTGCATGAAATCATTCCAGTAAATATGAATACCCTACGTCTTGAAGTCCGCCGTGCTGATGATCAGGCACTGATTACCCGTGACCGTATGCGAGTCGATGTCATGGCCGAATTCTATGTCCGAGTCAAACCTACCGCAGATTCAATTGCCACCGCAGCACAAACCCTTGGTCAAAAAACCATGTCACCGAATGAACTAAAAAATCTGGTGGAAGGTAAGTTCGTTGATTCACTGCGCGCAGTGGCTGCAGAAATGGCCATGGAAGAACTGCATGAAAAACGCGTCGAATTCGTACAAAAAGTACAGCAAGTCGTTTCGGAAGATTTACATAAAAATGGTCTGGAGCTTGAAACGGTTTCCCTAACCGGACTGGATCAGACCGGATTTAAATACTTCAACCCGCAAAATGCATTTGATGCTGAAGGTCTGACCAAGCTCACTGAAACCATTGAAGATCGTCGCCGCAAGCGTAACCACATTGAACAGGATACCGATCTGGCGATCAAAACCAAAAATCTGGAAGCTGAACAGGCGCGCCTGCAAATTATTCGTGAAGAAGAATATGCCAAGCTGCAACAAGAACGTGAAATTGCCATTCGCCGTGCTGAACAGCTGGCTGAAATTGCCGCTCAGGAAGCCGGCAAAAAACGTGAAGCAGAAGAAGCACAAATTGCCGCTGAACGAGAAGTCGAACTCAAGCGTATTTTGGCAGCCCGTGATGTCGAAAATGAAAATATTCAAAAGGCTCAGCTGATTCAAAAAGCACAGGTCGAGCAAAAGAAAACCATTGAACTCGCTGAACAGGACCGCGCCATTGCCATTGCGGAAAAATCACGTGCTGAATCTGAAGCTAAAGCCCAAGCCGATCAGGCGCGTGCACAAGCGGTAAAAGCGGAAGAAGAAGTCATCACCGTACGTCAAATCCAGCAAGCAGAGCGTCAAAAGGCAGTTGAGCTGGTCGCAGCCAAAGAACATGCTGAAAAAGATGCAATTGCCATTACAGTTGCCGCTGAAGCTGGCAAACAAGCGGCAGCAGATGATGCAGAAGCAGTGCGGATTGCGGCTGAGGCGGAAGCAGAAAAAGTCCGCCTTAAAGCCAAGGGCGAAGCGGATGCGAAAATTCTACTGGCTCAGGCAATGGAGAAACAGTATCAGGTGGATGCTGAAGGTACACGTGCGGTCAATGAAGCCAATAACGTCCTGTCACCTGAACAGGTCGAAATGCAGATTCGTCTGGCCATGCTGAAATACTTGCCTGAAATTATCAGAGAAAGTGTCAAGCCAATGGAGAATATTGATGATATCAAGATTCTCCAGGTGAATGGCCTACATGGCGGTCATGCCGGTGCCTGTCAGGCAGATGCCCATCATGAGAATAGTAATGTTGCTCTTTCAGATCAGGTGGTGAATAGCGCCCTGCGTTATCGTAGCCAGGCACCGCTCATTGACAGCCTGATGAGTGAGCTCGGTATTCAGGGTGGAGATATTAATGGGATGACCCAAAGCCTTAAAGCTAAAACTTAAAAATAGACTGAGATATAAAAAAGCTCCCATCTGGGAGCTTTTTTATTAAAGGTCTAATGTGAATATCAAACTAAACCTTTATCTTTTAATACTTGCAGCATGGTTGAACCAAGTTCGGCTGGACTACGTGTATACGCCATACCCGCACGCTCAAAGGCAGCAAACTTTTCTTCTGCTGTGCCCTTACCACCTGAAATAATCGCACCTGCGTGACCCATACGTTTGCCTTTAGGTGCAGTCACACCCGCAATATAACCAACAACTGGCTTAGTCACATTCGATTGAATATATTCCGCAGCTTCTTCTTCCGCAGTACCGCCAATCTCACCAATCATAATGATAGCTTCAGTTTGTGGATCTTCCTGGAACAGTTTCAAGCAGTCAATCTGGTTCATGCCTGGAATTGGGTCTCCACCAATCCCGATACAGGTCGACTGACCCAGACCCAGCTTCGTGGTTTGTGCTACGGCTTCATAAGTCAATGTGCCTGAGCGCGAAATGATCCCGATTTTACCTGGTTGATGGATATGACCCGGCATAATCCCGATCTTACATTCACCCGGCGTAATAATACCCGGACAGTTTGGTCCAATCAGACGTGTGCCATTACCATTGGTTTCCAGATAACGTTTGGCTTTAAGCATGTCGATGGTCGGTACACCTTCAGTAATTACCACAATTAACTCAATGCCAGAATCAACCGCTTCAACAATAGAGTCCAGTACAAAGGGTGCCGGAACATAAATCACTGAAGCATCTGCACCTGTTTCTTTCACTGCTTCACGCATGGTATTAAATACAGGCAATTCTAAATGGGTTTGACCACCTTTACCCGGGGTTACACCACCCACGACTTTAGTGCCGTAGGCTAAAGCCTGTTCAGAATGGAATGTACCGTTTTTGCCTGTAAAGCCCTGTACCAATACTTTAGTGTCTTTATTAACTAATACGCTCATGTTAGATACTCCTTAAGCTTTTACAGCAGCAACGATTTTTTCTGCAGCATCAGCAAGACCATGTGCAGAAATCAATTTTAAACCTGATTCATCCAGTAATTTTGCGCCCAGTTCCGCATTATTGCCTTCGAGGCGAACAACTACGGGAACGGTCACATTTACTTCCTGAACCGCTGCAATAATTGCTTCAGCAATCATGTCACAACGTACAATTCCACCAAAAATATTGATTAATACACCTTGAACAGAATTATCTGCCAAGATAATTTTAAAGGCTTCAATCACGCGCTCTTTGGTTGCACCACCACCAACATCCAGGAAGTTGGCTGGTTGACCGCCATAAAGCTTGATAATATCCATGGTTGCCATGGCAAGACCGGCACCATTGACCATACAACCAATGTTACCCTCTAAAGCCACATAGTTCAGATCAAACTCAGACGCTTTTAACTCACGTTCATTTTCCTGAGACTTATCACGCAGTGCAGCGACTTCAGGCAAACGGTACAGCGCATTTGAATCAATTCCGATTTTGGCATCAACACACAGAATGTCGCCATTTTCACGCACAGACAACGGATTGATTTCGAAAAGTGCAAAATCATTATCTACAAATGCCTGATAAGCAGCCTTCATGACTTTAACAAACTGATTAATTTGTCCATCTTTGAGTTTAAGTGCAAAAGCAACTTCGCGTGCCTGAAATGGCATTAAACCGACTAAAGGATCAACCTCAACTTTAATAATTTTTTCAGGGGTTTCTTCGGCCACTTTCTCAATTTCAACACCGCCTTCAGTCGATGCCATAAAAGTGATGCGGCGAGTCGAGCGATCCACCACAGCGCCCAAGTACAGCTCGCGCTCAACCGGATAAACATCCTCAGAGACTAAAATGCTATTGACCGGCTGACCATTGGCATCAGTCTGGTAAGTCACCAAGCGTGAACCAATAATCTGGTTGGCATATTCAGCAGCCTCGGCAGCCGATTTTACCACTTTTACCCCACCAGCCTTACCCCGGCCACCCGCATGCACCTGTGCTTTCAATACTGCGAACTTTCCACCCAGCTGCTCGAAAGCATGCACCGTTTCATCGGCATTGGTGGCTAGTATTCCTTCCTGTACAGGCATACCATATTTTTTTAATAGCGCTTTTGCTTGATACTCATGTAAATTCATTGAATAACCTTTTATTACTTCTTTGCCTTGTTATAACCCACTAGCACCCAGACGTCCGTCAAAGCAGTACCAGCATTTCTTAAAATCGTTATCTTTATTTTTAGATGATTGTTCCAATAAAAACAACCATGAAATGTAAAAAGAGCGACCTAAGTCGCTCTTTTTTCGAATTACTTACGCTTACGTTGGATCGCGTGAATCGCACGACCATCAACCGCAAGTGCAGCTTCATGTACCACTTCAGAGAAAGTTGGGTGACCAAAAGTCATCAATTGTAGATCTTCTACTGAAGATACGAACTCAAGTGCGATCATACCTTGGTGAACGATATCAGACGCAGCAGGTCCAATCACGTGCATACCGAGTAAACGATCCGTTTTTGCATCAGCAACAAACTTCACGAAACCGGCACCTTCACCCGCAGCTAAAGCACGACCGTTCACAGCAAAACCGAATTGACCCGTTTTAACTTCGTGACCTTTTTCAGTCGCTTGCTGTTCTGTTAAACCTACCCACGCCGCTTCCGGATGTGTGTAAATTACAGAAATAATGGTGTCATAGTTCACTTGTGCAGCATGACCGTGAATACGCTCAACCGCCATTACGCCTTCTTCCATTGCTTTATGCGCAAGCATTGGACCACGTACCAAGTCACCAATTGCGTATACGCCTTCAACTGAAGTTGCACACCAATCGTTGACTTCAACCAAACCGCGTTCAGTCAATTTAATGCCTGAATCATCAGCCAATAAACCTTCAGCATATGCGCGACGACCGACACAAACGATCAATTTATCGAAAGTTTCAGTTTTGTCTTCACCAGCTTGGTTATATTTAACCGTTACTTCACGACCATTGATTTCAGTACCTGCAACTTTTGCACCGATACGGATATCCATACCTTGCTTAGTCAACAGTTTTTGGAAGTCTTTTGCCAATGCTTTATCAGCCATTGGTAAGAATGCATCCATTGCTTCAAATACAACAACTTCAGCACCCAAACGACGCCATACAGAACCAAGCTCAAGACCGATCACGCCCGCACCAATTACACCTAAACGCTTAGGTACTTCTGGGAATTCAAGCGCGCCAGTAGAATCAACAATTAAGTCTTGATCTACAGGAGCCACTGGAATATTTACTGGTACAGAACCCGTCGCAAGAATCACATATTTAGGCTCTAAAACTTGAGTTTCACCTTCGTGAGAAACAAATTCTACTTTTTTACCTGCAAGCAGTTTACCCGTACCTTTTAACCACTCGATGCCATTACCTTTAAGTAACTGATCGATACCGCCAGTCAATTGATCTACAACTTTGTCTTTACGAGCCAGCATTTTAGAAAGATCGAATTTAACTTCACCAGTCGTAATACCATGGTCATCTAGATGTTGAACTGTATCTTCATAACGATGTGAAGAATCAAGTAAAGCTTTAGACGGGATACAACCGACGTTTAAGCAAGTACCACCTAAAGATGGTTTACCTTTATGAATACGTTTTTCGATACACGCAACTTTAAAACCAAGTTGAGCTGCACGAATTGCTGCTTCGTAGCCGCCCGGGCCACCACCAATTACGACTAAATCGAATTGAGACATGTTTATCTCCAACTAATCCCCCTTATTAATCCCCCTTTTCCAAAGGGGGATCTTCCCCTCTTTTTAAAGAGGGGTTAGGGGAGATTTTTAATGAATAAATTACAGATCAAGGATCAGACGCGCTGGCTCTTCTAACAATTCTTTGATTGTTACAAGGAAACCGACTGCTTCTTTACCATCGATTAAACGGTGGTCATAAGACAGTGCAAGGTACATCATTGGCAAGATTTCTACTTGACCATTCACCGCCATCGGACGTTCCTGGATTTTATGCATACCCAGAATCGCAGTTTGTGGTGTATTTAGAATTGGTGTAGAAAGCAATGAACCGAAAGTACCACCATTAGTAATAGTGAATGTACCGCCAGTCATATCTTCGATACCCAGTTTACCGTCACGTGCCTTGCCAGCATATGCACGGATGCCGTTTTCAACTTCAGCATAGTTCATGCGGTCTGTATCACGAAGTACAGGAACCACTAGACCACGCTCAGATGAAACTGCAACACCAATGTCGTAGTAACCGTGATACACGATGTCATCGCCATCAATTGAAGCATTTACCGCTGGATAGCGTTTAAGTGCTTCAGTTGCTGCTTTAACGAAGAATGACATGAAGCCAAGACGCGCACCATGACGCTTCTCGAATGCATCTTTGTATTGAGCACGCATTTCCATGATTGGTTTCATGTTCACTTCGTTGAACGTGGTCAACATTGCAGTTTCTTGAGTCGCTGCAAGTAAACGTTCAGCAACACGCTTACGAAGGCGAGTCATAGGAACACGTTTTTCGATACGCTCGCCCACTGCAACGCTTAATGGTTGCGCTGCAGGTGCTGCCGGTTTCGCTTGATGATTTGCCACATCTTCTTTCGTGATGCGACCGCCACGGCCTGTACCTGCAACGTCAGCAGCTGCAACACCAGATTCAGTCAATGCTTTACGCACTGCTGGAGCCTGATCCTGTACTTGTTGACGTTCAACGATCGGTGCATTACCCGCTTCAGTTTGCGCAGCAGCTTGTTCAACTTTCTCTTCAGACTGAACTGCTTGAGTTTGTGTAGCGCCAGAAACAGCACCTTCTTCAAACTGTGCAATGACTTCAGCTGAAAGAACAGTATCGCCTTCACCTTTAATAATAGATGCAAGTGTACCGTCTGCAGGAGCAACAACTTCTAAAACAACTTTATCAGTCTCAATATCGCAGATCACTTCATCACGTGACACTGCTTCACCTGGTTGTTTGTGCCAAGTTGCGATCGTACCGTCCGCAACTGACTCTGGGAATACCGGTGCTTTAATTTCGGTTGCCATTACTTAGAATCTCCTGGATTATTCAGCGTCGATCGCAAGCGCGTCGTTGATGAGCTGAGCTTGTTGTTTTGCATGCAAATATGGTGAACCACATGCCGGTGCAGCAGAAGCTTCACGGCCTGCATAGCTAATACGTACTTGTTTACCCGCTTTCATCACGTCGTCATATAGACGCGGTGCGATGAACAACCAAGCGCCTTGGTTCTTCGGTTCTTCTTGCGCCCAAACAAGTTCTTTAACGTTTGGATATTGCGCAAGCACTTCTGCCAGGCGTTTTTCTGGGTATGGATATAATTGTTCAATACGTACAATTGCAGTGTTGTTCAATTCTTTTTCACGACGTTTTTCAACTAGGTCGTAATACACCTTACCACCACACAGAACCAGACGGGTTACATCTGACTTGTTGATGTTGTCTACTTCATCAATCACGGTTTGGAATGTACCGTTTGCAAGCTCTTCAAGGCTAGATACAGCAAGCTTGTGACGAAGTAAAGATTTCGGCGAAGTAACAATCAATGGCTTACGGATTGGACGAATCGCTTGACGACGTAATGCGTGGAAAATCTGCGCAGGCGTGGTCGGTGTGATGACTTGCATGTTGTCTTCAGCACATAGCTGCAAGAAACGTTCCAAACGTGCAGATGAATGCTCTGGACCTTGACCTTCAAAACCGTGTGGAAGAAGCATGGTTAAGCCACATACACGCTCCCATTTGGTTTCACCAGATGAGATGAACTGGTCAATTACAACCTGTGCACAGTTTGCAAAGTCACCGAATTGCGCTTCCCAGATGATCAAACTCTTAGGAAGAGTCGTCGCATAACCATATTCAAATGCCAATACAGCCATTTCTGACAACAAAGAGTCATAGATTGCAGTACGCGGCTGGTTTTCTTTCAGGTTACACAGTGGAAGATAAGTTGAACCATCTACCTGATTATGCAGTTTTGCATGACGGTGTGAGAAAGTACCACGACCTACATCTTCACCTGTTAAACGAAGCAAGTAACCATCATCTAGTACAGTTGCATACGCTAGAGTTTCAGCAGCACCCCAGTTCAGTGGCATTTCGCCCGTTTGCATTTTCAGACGATCATCGATCACTTTAGCAACTTGACGCTGCATCACGAAGCCTTCAGGAAGCTCACGCATTTTCTTGCCAAGCTCTTTCAGACGTTCGATTGGGAAAGTTGTATCCCACTCGTCTGTGTACTCATGACCTAAGTAAGGCGTCCAGTCCACAAACATTTTTTTGTTTGGTTCAAGTACCAGTGCATTGGCAACGTGATTACCCGCTTCCAGGTCTGCACGGTAATTTTCAACCATTTGATCTGCACTTGCGCGATCAAGAACACCCTGTTGTACCAGCTGATCAGCATAAAGCGTACGCGTAGTCGCTTTCTTGTTAATCACTTGATACATCATTGGTTGAGTTGCAGCTGGCTCATCCGCTTCGTTATGACCACGACGACGGTAGCAGAACATGTCAATCACAACATCTTTACGGAACGTATGACGGAAGTCATGTGCCAGTTGTGAAATGAACACCACAGCTTCAGGATCATCACCATTGACATGGAAGATCGGTGCCTGAATCATTTTTGCGATGTCAGTACAGTATTCTGTAGAACGCGCGTCACGTGGATCAGACGTCGTGAAACCAACCTGGTTGTTAATCACAATGTGCACTGTACCACCCACGGTATAACCGCGAGTTTGTGACATCTGGAAAGTTTCCTGGTTGACGCCCTGACCTGCAAATGCAGCATCACCATGTACGATTAGTGGCAATACGTCATCGCCGCCAATGTCTTTACGACGTACTTGACGTGCACGTACTGAACCTTCAACCACAGGGCCAACGATTTCAAGGTGTGACGGGTTAAACGCCAATGCCAAGTGAACTTCGCCACCTGGAGTCATCACGTTTGAAGAGAAGCCTTGGTGATACTTAACGTCACCAGAACCTTTCTTGTGAATAGATTTACCTTCGAACTCACCAAACAGGTCAGCCGGGTTCTTACCCATGATGTTAACAAGAAGGTTTAAACGGCCGCGGTGAGGCATACCGATCACAACTTCTTTACAGCCTACAGAACCTGCACGCTGAATAATTTCGTTGACCATCGGGATGAATGCTTCACCACCTTCAACGCCGAAACGTTTGGCACCAACGAATTTATTACCAAGATATTTTTCTAGGCCTTCAGCCGCAGTTAAACGCTCAAGGACATGTTTCTTTTGATCAGCATTGAAGCCATATTGACCGCGTGCACTTTCTAGACGTTGTTGAATCCAACGTTTTTCTTTGGTGTCCACGATGTGCATGTATTCAGCACCGATTGAACCACAGTAAGTGGCTTCCATTGACTGAACCATTTCAACCAAAGTCGCTTCTTCTTTACCGATCGCCAGGTTACCAGTATTGAATACTGTGTCTAAGTCAGACTGAGTCAAACCATGCGCAGCAAGATCTAGATCAGGCACAACTTCACGCTTCGCCAAACCTAATGGATCCAGTTTTGCTTTCTGGTGGCCACGGTTACGGTACGCAGCAATCAGCTGTAGCACGCCAATTTGACGACGTTCATGCTCTGAGCTGACTGTCGACTGAACAATAGGCTGAATACGGCTTGAATTGCGACCTAAAAGTAGGAATTGCTCACGTACATTACTGTGTGGTTGATCACCTTTTGGGAATTTATCGAAGTACGCTCTCCAGTCAGCACCCACTGAGTCTGGAGCAGTCAGATACTGCTCATAAAGTTCTTCAATATACGCTGCACTATCAGCGGAAAGTTCAGTGTCAAGACGCAGAGCGTCAGCAACTTCTTGCATTTGTGGACCCATTTCCTATTGCAAAAACATTTTCAGGATGCTTTTTAAGCAAAACCCAGGATTATTAGCATCAAATTGGTAATATGATACTAGTCCCCCATAAGGCATAAGCCATGAGGCGTTATCACCACACCAAGAAAATCTTGATATGTTTAATGAACAATAACGCCCCTCAGCGGCATCATCACTCATTGAATACCCGATCGAAACCGGGCAATTTTTTGCAAATCGACTTAGAAAAAAGCAAGAATTAACAAAGATTTTTTCTAAAGCGACTCGGGTCTACCTTTTATATACCAGTCCCTGATTATGCAGTGTTTAAAAAATGTACCTGGCGTGGCATTTTTTAAACATAGTCATGGGCTAAATGCTAACATGTTCTCAACTTTTCAATTGATTTTTTTGACACATACCTTCCATAAATTGGCTAAATACAGTTCAGATATTTTACTCTAATATATGGTGCTTTATCTCAAAAATAGATTCAATGTAGACTTAAGTCCTAAGCATTTCCGATAAATAAAAAGAGAGCAAACCTTTCAATCCACTCCCTCCTTAAATTTCCGTTATATAATAACATCGTTCTTGCTATTTTTCAGGTCAGTTTTACATCTAAAAATCATAAATACCCAAAATAATCACATGTTCTTCTTATATGGCGCTCAAAGCCATTACCCTTTTCCTGACTGTTTCACTCAACTTTATACATTTTAAGTATAGTATCTTTGTTTTTATCTTATGATTTTTTAATTTTTCCAATAATTTGCATAAAAAAAGCACACCTGAAGGTGTGCTTTTTTCTAAACTGCGAAGAGCAGCCTATTAGCCTGCCATATCTAAAAGCATATTACGGATGTGACCGATTGCTTTAGTTGGGTTCAAGCCTTTAGGACATACAGATACACAGTTCATGATGCCTTTACAACGGAACAATGAGAACGGGTCGTCTAGACGAGCCAAACGCTCTTGTGTTCCCGTATCACGCGAGTCAATGATGAAGCGGTAAGCGTTCAACAATGCTGAAGGACCCAAGAACTTGTCCGGGTTCCACCAGAATGACGGGCATGAAGTTGAACAGCATGCACATAGAATACATTCATACAGACCATCAAGATGCTCACGCTCTTCAGGAGACTGTAAACGTTCCTTAGGAGGCGCAGGTTGGTTGTTGATCAAGAATGGATGGATCTTGTTGTACTGATCATAGAACTGGTTCATGTCAACCACCAAGTCTTTCACTACAGGAAGACCAGGCAATGGACGAACAGTAATTTCATTTGGTAAATCGTTCAGGTTCCAAAGACACGCCAAACCGTTTTTACCATTGATATTCACGCCATCAGAACCACAAATACCTTCACGGCACGAACGACGGAACGTTAAAGTCTCGTCCTGTACTTTCAACGCAAGAAGTGCGTCAAGCAACATACGGTGCTTGTCAGTCAGCTCAAGTTTGAAAGTTTGCATGTACGGTGCTTTATCCTTGTCAGGATCGTAGCGGTAGATATGAAATGTACGAGTACCTCTACTCATCTGAATTCTCCTGATTAGAATGTACGTGGTTTAGGTGGAATCGCGTCAACCGACAATGGACGGTAACGAACTGGCTTGTACTCTAGACGGTTGTCCGCAGAGAACCATAAAGTGTGCTTCATCCACTCATCATCACGACGACCATATGGGTATTCAGCATGGTCTGGAGACTCTTCAAAGTCTACAACCGTATGTGCACCACGGCATTCTTTACGAGCAGCAGCTGAAATAAGCGTTGCTTTCGCAACTTCATACAAGTTTTCAACTTCAAGTGCTTCAATACGTGCAGTGTTGAATACTTTAGATTTGTCTTTCAAGTGAATGTTGCGTACGCGCGGTTCAATTGCAAGAATCTGTTTCACACCTTCGTCTAGAAGCGCAGATGTACGGAATACACCAGCGTGGTCTTGAACGATGTCACGGATTGCATCAGCAACGTCTTGAGCATTCTCACCTGTAGTCGATTCGTCAAGTTTACGAATACGTTCAACAGTTTCTTGAAGCACAGTTGTTGGAAGTGGCTCATATTCGCCATCGTGCTGTTTAGTCACATATTCAATGATATGTTGACCAGCAGCCTTACCAAATACAACCAAGTCAAGCAATGAGTTCGTACCTAGACGGTTCGCACCGTGTACAGATACACATGAACATTCACCGATTGCATAGAAGCCTTTTACTGGCTTAGCAAAGTCACGACCTTCGGCATTTGTAGAGTAAACGTCGGTGTCTTTATTGTAGTTAGCAACAAGCGCTTCAGTTTCACGAGACTCAGGAACAACCACTTGACCATGAATATTCGTTGGAATACCACCCATTTGGTAATGAATTGTTGGTACTACAGGAATTGGCTCTTTAGTGATGTCAACGTTCGCGAATTTCTTACCAATCTCGAATACAGATGGAAGACGTTTCATGATCGTGTCAGCACCCAAGTGCGTCATATCAAGCAGGATGTAATCGCCTTTAGGACCACAACCACGACCTTCTTTGATCTCTTGGTCCATAGAACGTGATACGAAGTCACGTGGCGCCAAGTCTTTCAAAGTTGGTGCATAACGTTCCATGAACGGTTCGCCGTCTTTGTTACGAAGGATTGCACCTTCACCACGACAACCTTCAGTCAACAATACGCCTGCGCCCGCAACACCCGTTGGGTGGAATTGCCAGAATTCCATATCTTGTAATGGAATACCTGCACGAGCAGCCATACCAAGACCGTCACCAGTGTTGATATAAGCATTTGTAGATGCACGGTACACACGACCAGCACCACCAGTAGCGAACAAAGTCGCTTTTGCTTGGAATACTGCAATTTTACCAGTTTCCTGATCAATTGCTGTAACACCAAGAACGTCGCCTTTTTCGTTACGGATCAGGTCAAGCGCAATCCATTCAACGAAGAATTGAGTGCCCATTTTCACGTTGCTTTGATAAAGCGTGTGAAGAAGTGCGTGACCGGTACGATCGGCAGCAGCGCATGCACGTGGCACAGCTTTTTCACCGTAGTTTGCTGAGTGACCACCGAATGGACGCTGGTAAATTGTACCGTCAGCATTACGGTCAAATGGCATACCTAGATGTTCAAGTTCATAAACCACTTGAGGCGCTTCACGAGTCATGAACTCGATTGCGTCTTGGTCACCTAACCAGTCCGAACCTTTTACAGTGTCGTAGAAGTGGTAGTGCCAGTTATCTTCTTGCATGTTACCAAGAGATGCACCAATACCACCCTGCGCTGCAACAGTGTGCGAACGAGTTGGGAATACTTTAGTAAGAACCGCAACTTTCAAACCAGCTTGAGCAAGTTGGTAAGACGCACGCATACCTGAACCACCACCACCAACGATGACAGCATCGAAAGTTTCATGCGGAATATTTGTGTAATCTTCTTTAGGGTTTATAGCGCCCATGATTGTTTCCTATCAATTCGCCCAAAAAATCTGGATCGCCCAGATTGCATATGCAAGTACAGCAATGATCACTGCTGAAGTCAGTACAAGGCGTAAACCTGAAGCTGAAGGACCCATTTGACGAGTAGTCACATAATCCGTGAATACCTGCCACATGCCGATCCATGCGTGTGCAACAAGAGATAAGACCGCCAACAAAGACATGATCTTCATTGGAACTGTCATCATAAAGCCGTACCACTGTTCAAAGTTGAAACCACCATTCAGTAGAATCCAACCCAGTACAACAACGGTATAAACAGCTAGAACTACAGCACTGACACGTTGGAGAAACCAATCGCGAGAACCTGAACCTGTTAAACCAGTAGCGCTTTTCATTAGAGTACGATCCATACAAATGCTGCAACAATACCGATTGCAGACAAGATTAATGCGATAGTAGATGCAACACGGCCACTTTCTAGTTCTTCAGCAACGCCAATGTCAGCAAGTAAATGCTTAACACCCGCAATAAAGTGAAAAATCAAGCCGGCGACAAATACCCATACAATGAAACGAACAATGAAACCGTTAAAGATTTCTTGAACTTGCGCAAAACCTTCAGGCGAAGACAATGACTTGTCTAAAATCCATAGAAGGACCGGTACGAGTAAGAATACGATAACACCTGAAAGACGGTGTAGAATTGATGCAATAGCCACGGGTGATTTTAAGTTTACTTCTAAAACTTGACCCATGGACAAATTGACAGGTCTGTTGCTTTTCACAGCGGGCATCCTGTAAGTAAAAACTCCATCCGGAGTTTGTTGGAATTAATTCGAAGGAAAGCTGGCATTCTTAGGCAAATACATGCCTAAAATCAAAACGACACTGAATTATAAAACGTGAACTATTAAAATACAAACGGCTGAATTTGGCTTTTTGGATAAAAAACTATTAAATAAGAATCATTAACAACAATAAGTCGGGCTTAATATATTATTCCGCCCTTTCAATTCCTATCTATATGATTGTTTTTAAATAATTAAGATGATCAATTCACTCGGTTTTAAGCCTGCAGGACCATGTTTGAGTTTTAGACTAAAGACGCACAGTTCCATCACAAATATTATTTAAATCTCTTTTTAATTCAGATTTAAATCAAGCGCCTATATTTAACAGACCACTTGCCCCAATTCAGCAGCAGCGCAGTGATTCAGATAACCTGATGTTAAATAGCGACTTAGTGCATCAGATGATGGGTTTTTCAATCAATTTGAAGCATTTAGATTCAAAAAATCATTCATTTATTTTTATACTGCCTCCCTTTGCTGCAAAGTTGGCCATTTATTAAGCTACTTTTTAATCAATTGAACCGGATTCAAAATTCAATTAATTGCTTTTATTTATAATTCTACCTCTGAAATTCAACTTGGTAAAAACGATGTAAGTTATGAGATTTATATAGTTTTAAGCATGCTCACCTTAATCTTTCACCATTTTCACCCGCATTTCTTGCTAGGAAAAAACGCTTACAAATGCCCCAAGCAGTCTATTTTTTTCTGCACCTCTGCATCAATTTGACTTATTATAGAGGTTTGATGCTGTGATTTTACTGAACTTTTTATACTGAGCGAATATGACTAAACCGCTGTGCGGCCGTCATTTTTTCATCCATAAGTATAATTGACAAAATTTCAGTACTCACTAATCTTATAGCAAATTTTTGATCCGTCCGTTTTGTGCATTAAAAGATTGATAGACAAAGCGGATATACATTCACCAGGACAGGAGATCTATTGAATGTCTGAAGCAACTGGCAAGAAAGCCGTTTTACAGCTTGATGGCAAAGAAATTGAACTACCAATTTACAGCGGCACATTGGGCCCAGATGTAATCGACGTTAAAGATGTGTTGGCTGCAGGTCACTTTACTTTTGATCCTGGTTTTATGGCGACAGCTGCGTGCGAGTCTAAAATCACGTTCATCGATGGCAACAAAGGTGTACTTTTACACCGTGGCTACCCAATCGATCAATTGGCGACTAAAGCTGATTACTTGGAAACTTGCTATTTATTGTTAAATGGCGAACTTCCAACTGCTGAGCAAAAAGAAGAATTTGACGCTAAAGTACGTAACCATACAATGGTTCACGATCAAGTTAGCCGTTTCTACAATGGTTTCCGTCGTGATGCGCATCCTATGGCGATCATGGTCGGTGTGGTTGGTGCGTTGTCTGCGTTCTATCACAACAACCTTGACATCGAAGATGTGAACCACCGTGAAATCACTGCAATTCGTTTAATCGCGAAGATTCCTACGCTGGCGGCTTGGAGCTACAAGTACACCATCGGTCAACCATTCGTTTACCCACGTAACGACCTTGGTTATGCAGAAAACTTCCTGCACATGATGTTTGCTACTCCTGCAGACCGTGATTATAAAGTTGATCCAATTCTTGCAAAAGCAATGGACCGTATCTTCACGCTTCATGCTGACCACGAACAAAATGCGTCTACGTCTACAGTACGTTTAGCTGGTTCTACCGGTGCGAATCCGTATGCATGTATCGCTGCTGGTATCTCTGCACTTTGGGGCCCTGCTCACGGCGGCGCGAACGAAGCTGTTCTTAAGATGCTTGACGAAATCGGCACTGTAGAAAACGTTGCTGGCTTCATGGAAAAAGTAAAAACTAAAGAAGTTAAACTAATGGGCTTCGGTCACCGAGTTTACAAAAACTTCGATCCACGTGCGAAAGTAATGAAAGAAACTTGTGACGAAGTTCTTGGTGCACTTGGCATCAATGATCCACAGCTTGCATTGGCTATGGAACTTGAACGTATCGCGCTTTCTGACGAATACTTCATCAAGCGTAACCTTTACCCGAACGTAGACTTCTACTCAGGTATCATCCTTAAAGCGATTGGTATCCCGACTGAAATGTTTACTGTAATCTTCGCGCTTGCACGTACTGTTGGCTGGATCAGCCACTGGTTAGAAATGCACAGCGGTCCTTACAAGATCGGTCGTCCTCGTCAGCTTTACACTGGCGAAGTTCAACGCGATATCGTTCGTTAATTCGAACCGCGTCGAAAGACTTAAAAAAAGCCACCCTCCCGGGTGGTTTTTTTTAGTGCTGACAAAAGCCTACAAAAAATTGACCTGAAACGTTTTAAAATTAGCATATCAAAATCATATTCACGAACTAAGTCACCTAAAAACAGGATGCATATTGAATGCTGTTGTATTTTCTGCCCTTTATTTTAAGACTGGTTCGTTTTGAACAGTTTAAGTGCCGCAGTCTAACGCCTGGTGAAATCAAAATTTCCCAACAGGTATTTGGCAACCTGATCGATTATTCTCGCGTTAAAATCATGAATCACCCCTACCTGCCCTGGCAATCCAAACATGTCATTATGGCCCCCAGTGGCTACATCCATGTACGCAATTTAAATTATCGGGAAGATTATTCGCGCGAGAGTTTATCTTATCAGGCACTATTTATTCATGAGATGGCGCATATTTATCAACACCAATGTCAGATCAATGTGCTTTTAAAAGGGGCATTTTTACAAAGTGCTTATTTTCTCAGCTTGGGAAAATATAATCCGTACAAATATCAATTTAATCCCAACAAATCATTTTCAACCTACAATATTGAACAACAAGGCGATATTGCCCGGGATATTTTTCTAAAAAAAATTCCGAATATTATTTTAAATCCAAAAATAAACAGATGATATTTAATCAGTTTAATTCCAAACAATATAGCTAAGGCATATTTTAAAAGCCAAAATTTAGATTTCAGTCTTTAAATCTACATAAGCCTAGATGCATAAAAAATCAGCATATTTTCTAATTTTATATAATAACTTTTTTCACTCAATGCCTGTTCTGCTAAATCAACTCTAGCTTATCGATAAAATTTCGATAAAATAGGCAGGTATGATTATTTTGCATCGCAGATTAAGATTCAATGATCATGCGATAAAAAGTTTTTTTATTTAAGCCATTTGGCATTTTATGAATATCGAAGTGCACTCAACTGAATAATTAGAATTATAAAAATCAGTAATTTAGTGTATCAACCTATAGGAATAGGATTTACTTGGAATGAAAAGTTTTAAAATTGCGATTGCTCAATTCTCTCCACATGTGGGCAATCTGGATGCAAATACGCAAAAAATGATTGATCTGGCCAATCAGGCTAAAAAAGATAAAGCGGATCTGATTATCTTTCCTGAACTTTCAACGCTGGGCTACCCTGCAGAAGACTTATTAATTCGCCCGAGCCTGGTGAAACGCACCAAAGCGGCTTTTGAAAAACTGACTGAAGTAAAAGATATTGTCATGGTCTTTGGTTTTGTTAATCAAACTGAAGATGGTCAGCGTTATAACTCGGCTGCTGTCATGAAAGATGGCGAAGTACTGGGTGTTTATAACAAGCAAGTGTTGCCAAACTATGGCGTATTTGATGAAAAGCGTTATTTTGGCGAAGGTCATCAGCATCTGGTTTTTGAGTATCTTGGACATAAATTTGGCGTACTGATCTGTGAAGATGTCTGGTCTTTAGCCACTGTTCAGCAACTGGCAAAATTGAATATCGACACAGCTTTGGTACTAAATGCATCGCCATATGAAGTGGGTAAACCACAACATCGCATTGAAACCATGGCGGCCTTGGTCAAACAGCTAAATATCAATCTGGTGTACTGTAACCAGGTCGGTGGCCAAGATGATCTGATCTTTGACGGTACCAGTTTTGTGCTCAACAAATCTGGCGAGGTGGCTTTACAGGCACCAACTTTCCAGGAAAATCTGGCAATTGCAGAATTTAATGCTGAACAACTGCAATTCAGCAAAGGTGCAATTGCACCTGCTTTAGACACCATGGCTGAGATTTATCAAAGCCTGGTCATGGCTACACGTGATTATGTACAGCGTTCTGGCTTCCCAGGTGTGATTCTGGGACTGTCTGGCGGCATTGACTCTGCCCTGACCCTAGCGATTGCTGTAGATGCGCTTGGCGCAGACAAAGTTCAAGCTGTGATGATGCCTTATACCTATACCGCACAAATCAGTGTGGAAGATGCAGCGGCTCAAGCCAAAAATATGGGCGTGACTTTCGGTATTGCCGAAATCAATCCAGTGGTAAGCGGCTTTATGCAGGTGCTATTCCCGTTCTTTGGCAACGCTCCAGTCGATGCTACCGAGGAAAACCTGCAAGCACGTTCACGGGGCACCTTATTGATGGCCCTATCTAACAAATTCGGTAATCTGGTGCTGGCAACCGGTAATAAGTCTGAACTAGCTGTCGGTTATTGCACCCTGTATGGCGATATGGTCGGTGGTTATGCAGTTCTGAAAGATGTGTATAAAACCATTGTGTTTGAACTGGCGAAATATCGTAACAGCATTTCAGAAACTCCAGTGATTCCGGAACGTGTGATTACCCGTCCACCTTCAGCAGAACTGCGTCCAGATCAGGTCGATCAAGACTCTTTACCTGCCTATGACATTCTGGATGCGATCTTGTACTCTTATATTGAAGAAGATATGAGTCAAGACGATATCATTGCCAAAGGCTTTGATGCTGAAGTCGTGAAAAAAGTGATTCGTCTGGTTGATATCAATGAGTACAAGCGCCGCCAAGGTGCCATTGGACCACGTATCAGCTCACGCTCTTATGGCCGTGAGCGTCGTTATCCAATTGTGAATGGCTGGAAAGCAGGTAGCTAAATTCTGCTCTCAATGATGTAAATCAGAATCGCCCAAGGAATGCTTGGGCGATTTTTTTATGCGGCAGTAGAATGAAAAATAGCCCCAACATCAAGAAGGAAAAATAATGTTTTGTGGAAACTAAAAATTAGTGGATGCTTCAAATATTTTTGATGGTTTACAGTGCTTTTTAAAAGACAAAAAAAGAGACCAAGCTGAGAGCTTGGTCTTTTAAAATGGTGGCTATGACGAGACTTGAACTTGTGACCCCCGCATTATGAGTGCGGTGCTCTAACCAACTGAGCTACATAGCCGTAAACTGTGTGCGCATTATCGTAATTTCAGCTTCTATCGTCAAGCATTTTAAAACACAAATGTTCAGTCTTTATGCAAATATGGAATAAACTTTTAAATTTTAAACAAAAAAGCTTTTTTTAGTATGTAATTCACGCATTCATAGCAGTATTTAATTCTTCGAGAATTCATTACATGTATAAAATCAAAATATTTATTTTACTCATTGGCCTTTCAAGCCTGAGTGCCTGCCAGATCATCTCGCCTATTTTCGTAGATTATAATGGCGTCAGACGTGATGTGGCACAGTGGATTAATCAGCAGCAATTGATGAGCATGCAGCAGAAAAGGTCTTTAGCACAACTCAGCAGAGCACAGCAGAAAATCGAGCGCTATCCGGAATATGAGCAGACTCAACGACTGGCGGTAACCGGGGAAAATCAGATTGCATTACACTGTGCGCATTTACATTTAACAGAACATAAAATCCGGCAGCTACAGCAAAAAATTTATGCAGGTGAAATTCAAACAATTTTAAATCGCTATGAACAGCTGTCACCGCAAATAAAATTAGACCCGACATCTATTCGATGTGATTGACCGCCATTTTGACTAAGCTCATTAATTACATATAAATTATCAACTTAGGCTAAATAAATAACTCGGTTCAATAGCTCTAAACAGATGCTTGATTCTTTAATCTATTAGACATTATACCTATGTATTTACTTGGTTTTATTTTTATACAATACAGGCTATGATCAAAGTATAAACAACTATTCGTACCCGGTTTAACGCGTCATAATTTTATAACTCTAAATTCCCCTTAGGAGAATTCTAATGCCTTTTGAACATATTTTAGTACCTGTTGACGGTTCAGAAACATCGTATGCTGCAGTAGATAAAGCTGTAGAAATTGCCAAAGCATTTAACAGTAAAGTCACAGTGGTTCAAGTGTTGGCGCTGGACCCTTATATCGCTGCGGAATATATCTCTGCGGCACAAACCAATGACCTGATTGAACGTGCCCGCACTTCTATCCTGAAAACGCTGGATGAAGCCAAAGCAAAATTCTCCGGTGCCGGTGTTGAAGTGGATACACAGCTCCTTGAGGGTCAGGTAATTTATAGCGAGATTGTCAAAGCAGCTAAAGATTTAAATTCTGACCTGATCGTGATTGGTTCTCATGGCCGTACTGGCTTCAAAAAACTGTTCCTTGGCAGCGTAGCGCAAAGCATTCTCGGCCAAGCGGATATCCCAGTGATGGTGATTCGCAACTAAATTACCTTCAAAATCCCCACTTTTCACCAAGTGGGGATTTTTTTATACCTCGACCAGACCATCCCATTGATAGCGTTTTAAATCCACTCGATCACCTCTAAAACAAATTCCTTCCTGCATAAGTTTTTGCTGCTGGATATTCTGGCCATGTTCGTCCAGTTGCTTCAGACTGATTTTCGCTTGTGCATTGATCACCCGATACCAGGGAATATTAGTGTCCGAATCTAGATGACTTAATACTCGCCCGACCAATCGCGCATGTTTGGGTAAACCTGCCAGTCTGGCAATCTGTCCGTAAGTGGCGACTTTGGCATATGGAATCTGATTGACCACAGCCAAAATCATTTCTGTCATTTCCTGATTGGCTGAACTTGTCTGGGTCATTTTCATCTCATTAATAGCTCATTTAAATAAAAGATCACACCTCAACCTATCCACAAAAAGCTAGATGAAAATAATCAAGCCTGATGAAATACGCTAACCCAAGCGATCTCAGCTCACTAACAACAAATCCATAGCATATTGAGATTCTAAGTTTTAACTTTAGAAATTATCCGGATTTTCCAGTCGTTTTACTTCCTGAACCTTATCTGGATGATGCACCGTGGCGACGCCATCTGCATCTTTCTGATCAATCAGAATCTCTGGCTGAAAGATAGTAATAGCCTCATTTCCTTTGGCATCTTCTCCAACAATATAGCGAAAACCCTTACGATTCATTTTATGACACATGCGTTGATACCAGCCTTTAAAGCCCTGCGTCTCTTCATTGGGATTATAATAAAACGCATTCATCACCGCAGGCAGGCCCAAGCCACATACCACACCGGACAATAGCACTACAATAAAGGTATAGCCCACCAGAATACTGCTATAGGCTTCCAGCTGAGGAACATTGGCGACCGCCAGAATTAAGGCCAAAGAAATCCCGCCCCGTACTCCGCCCCAAGACAGGATGGTCAAACTGCCGTTATAGCTTTTCTTGCTGACTTTTGGGAACATGGCAAAGGCCAGATAGTTGGCTGCAAAACGGGCCAGATGTAGAATCACAAAAGCCACCATTCCGCCCAGAACCAGACTGGTACTCAAGTCCAGAATAAACAATTCTAGACCAATCAGGGTAAACAGGAATGAATTGATAATTCCCTCAACCGTATGCCAGAAATGATTAACGTCACCAATTTCAGCATCTGCCAGGATTTCTTTCCATTTATTGCCAACAATCAAACCACCAATCACACAGGCAATTGGCGCGGAAGCATGTGCCAGCAAAGCCACCAGATAGGAACCACAAGCCAGCAAGGCCGTGGTCAAAATCAGAGATTCCATTTCATGCTTACCGCGCAAAATCCGCAAGATCGCAAAACCGAATCCGAGACCAATCAGCACCGCCACGACAATTTCATAAAGCAAGGTTTGCAGCACTGCCAGTACCGTAAAGTTTTCACCTTGCAGAACATTGAGCAAGGTCATAAATAAGGCAATACACATTGCATCATTAAACAGTGATTCGCCTTCAAGCTTGACAATCAAATGATGCGGTGCGCGAACCGAACTCAATACGCCTTTGATGCCGATCGGATCTGTGGCGCCCAAGGCCGCCCCTAGCAAGAGCAAAACCAGCAGGTCAACATGTTTACCAATCAGGAACTGATAACCATACAACACCACACCAAAGAACACTGCACAGAACACCAAAGCCAGACCAGCCAAAATACTGATCGGCCGCCAGTGGTTACGCAAATCTGAGACCTTAAACTTCAGCGCAGATGAAGTCAGGATAAAACAGATCACACCATTGATCAGAAAATCATAGAAATCGACGTGACGAACAGCCTGCTCGATATTGTCAATATTGATGCTAAAGAATGGATTACCATGCAGTAAACTGGCGCCCCACTGCAAAATGAAAACAAAGATTGCAGAGACAATAGGGACACCGATCGCTTGCGGAAAGCCTAAAACGCGCTTATTAAACATGGTCGTGGCAATAGACAGAGCAAAGACCACCGTGAGTAGCTGAAGAAAAAAGAAATTTCCCATTCGGTTTCCTAAAATCGGGCGATATGGAGCACTATGCGCCGAGAGGCGTTGTTAAAATAGAGATTTAAATAGCAAGGTATTCTGGCAAAACAAGTTTAGTCCGCTTTTTTATCGAATTGAGTTAAGTTTCTTTTCAGTATTTTCGAATGATGATTTAACATACAGATCAGCACTCGGCTTTTGCTTTCCCATTATTCTATTTTGAATTTTTCTCCCATGCATCAAACTGTCAAAACCATTTTTCGTCTCTGTTTTGCCAGCGTGATTTTTCTGATCACGTTGTCCTTATGTTTTACCTGCTTTGCTAAAATTCAGGAAATTCTGCAAGCAGAACAGCATTATCAGCAAGCCACCAGCATTCCCTTAAAAAGTACAGCCGGCGAACAGTATGTATTGGTGTCCAATAACCAGCGACCAGACAATGCAATTTTTATTCTGATTGCAGGAAATGGTTATGTGGCCAAAATCAACTGTGAACATTACAGCGCTTTATGTAGCGATGAAGACAATCAATCGCATACCCGTCAAATCCAGACTGTTGACTTAATCAAAGCGGGAAATCTGTTCTATATTGAAAAAATCCAGTTCAGAGATAGCCGAACCGGCAAAGCAACTGCTTTAGAATATAACAAACAAGAAATTCAGCAGTTTTATCAAAATGACATTAGCAACCTCAAATATACAGTCTTTGCAATTGCACTGTTTGCTTTGGCTGCATTATTTGTCAGTATCAAGATATTAAGAAACTTCCGGCGTTTTCTGCATAAATAAAAAAAGGAGCATCTGCTCCTTTTTTTTATCGAAGTCATTTAAATATTTTGATTAAAGGTATCACAATTCGCAACTTGACCGGATTTCAAGCCGGTGTTAAACCATTGTACCCGCTGCGCGCTGCTGCCATGGGTAAAGCTGTCCGGCACCACCTGCCCGCGAGCACGTTTCTGTAAATAATCATCGCCAATTTTATGGGCGGCATCCATCGCTTCCTGCACATCACCCTGTTCCAGAAATTGGGTACGTTCATGATTATGGTAAGCCCAAACGCCGGCCAGACAGTCTGCCTGCAATTCCTGACGCACTGAAAGCTGATTACTTTGCACTTCGCTTGCTTGCTGACGTGCTTGCTGTACTTGAGAAGAAATACCTAAAATCGTCTGGATATGATGCCCCACTTCATGGGCCACGACATAGGCCAGCGCAAAATCCCCCGCCTGATCATTGCGGGAAAGTTCGGTGGCATTCTGTTCTCCGGTAATGCCCATTTGGGTACGCATATCTTTAAAGAATGCAGTATCGATATACACTTTCTGGTCTGTCGGGCAGTAGAAAGGCCCCATCGCCGCCTGAGCAGTACCACAACCAGAATTCACGATGCCGTTAAACAACACCAGTTTCGGTGGGACATACTGCTGATTTAACTGCTGCTGAAACACCTGATTCCAGGTATCTTCAGTATCTGCCAATACAGTTCCAACAAAATCAATCGACTCCTGCTGTTCTGGCGTGGGATTTTCCAGGCCACGTGTTTCTGCCGCACCCGATACCCCCTGAGTGACCTGCTTGGTGGTTTGATAAGCCTGTTGTGGATCGACACCGAAAAACTTCCAGGCCACAAAGGCCACAATCAATCCAACAATACTGATTCCGCCAGCTTTGGCACCACCACCACGACGGTCTTCTACATTGCTACTGACACGACGACCTTTCCAACGCATAGTCTTTTCCTTTTCTTAATCTGCTTAATATCCAGATATTTCCACACCTTAAGCTTTTGATGATTTAGGCCAGATTTTCTTAATCAGGCTGATGACCAGCATGACCAGCAGACCCGCTAAAATTCCTACTGCGAAATTAATCAAGGTCGGTGTTACGGCACCGACAATGTTGCCAATGCTGGGAATATCCTGCACATAAGCAACACTGTCTTCAGTAAAGTGATGAATAAAAGGAATTGCATGGTTAATAATTCCACCGCCCACCAGAAACATCGCAGCGGTCCCAACAATGGAGAGAATTTTCATTAAGATCGGGGCAAATGCCAACAAGCCACGTCCTATTTTTTGTTTAAAATCGGACTGCTGTTCAGTCAGATGCAGACCGATATCATCCAGTTTGACAATCAGCGCAACAAAACCATAAACACCAATGGTCATCACCACCGCGATCAGGCTTAAAACAGTCACTTTGGTCAGCATCGAGGCTGCGGCGACCGTTCCCAAAGTAATCACGATAATTTCAGCAGACAGGATAAAGTCAGTGCGAATAGCACCTTTGACTTTTTCATTTTCAAACTGGTGCAAATCCATTTCTGTATGAATCAATTGCTCACGCGCCTGTTCCGCGTCCTTGGCCTTCGGTGTATGCAAGGTATGAATAATTTTTTCCACGCCTTCATAACATAGGAACAAACCACCCAGCACCAACAAGGGATTAATCAGCCAGCCTGCAATAAAGCTGATTAATAATGCCAGCGGCACCAAAATCAGTTTATTAACAAAAGAACCTTTGGCAACTTTCCAGACCACCGGTAATTCACGATCAGCCCGCACACCTGTCACTTGCTGCGCATTTAAAGCCAGATCATCACCAAGGACGCCTGCTGTTTTTTTTGCTGCCATTTTGCTCATGACAGCGACATCATCCAGAACAGTAGCAATATCATCTAATAATAGTAATAAACTGCTCGCCATACTTATTATCCTTATCTTCTTTCCAGATAGTTTAATCAAAATTCTTAAAAATATTGTATTCACTTGTTTAATTTATAAGATTTTTTTACGACAGCTTTTTTTCTGGCTGACAATCAAAAACAGAATGCCGTACAATGTTGCCATTCGTTAAAATACAGCTGTAGTACTGACTACCCTTTGGAATAGATAATGAGTAATCAAGATAATCGTCCAGTGATCTTGACGGGCGACCGTCCTACCGGACAACTCCACCTCGGCCACTTTGTGGGTTCATTACGCTCTCGTGTAGGTCTGCAAGATTCTCACCATCAACACTTGTTACTCGCCGATGCTCAAGCCCTGACCGATAATGCGGACAATTTTGAAAAAGTACGTCGTAACATTATTGAAGTGGCGACGGATTATCTGGCTGTCGGTATTGATCCAACTAAAACCACAATTTGTGTGCAGTCATGCCTGCCAGCACTAAATGAACTGACCATGCTTTACCTCAATTTCGTGACGGTTTCACGTCTTGAGCGTAACCCAACGATCAAATCTGAAATCCAGATGCGTGGTTTTGAGCGTGATATTCCAGCCGGTTTCTTGTGCTACCCGGTGGCTCAAGCTGCTGACATTACGGCATTCAAGGCCACTGTAGTTCCTGTGGGTGAAGATCAGATTCCAATGATCGAACAGACCAACGAAATCGTGCGTCGTTTAAACCGTCAAATTGGTCATGACCTGTTACCAGAATGTAAGGCACTACTTTCCAATGTTGGTCGCCTACCTGGTTTTGATGGTAAAGCAAAAATGTCGAAATCTTTGGGCAATACCATTGTGCTAGATGCAACAGATAAAGATATTAAGAAAGCCGTCAATGCCATGTATACCGATCCGAATCACTTACGTATTGAAGATCCAGGTCAGGTCGAAGGCAACGTGGTATTCACCTATCTAGATGCCTTCGATCCAAATAAAGAAGAGCTGGAAGAACTTAAAGCCCATTATCGTCGTGGTGGTTTAGGCGATGGTACAGTGAAAAAACGTCTGGAAAGCATTTTAAAAGAATTGATCGGTCCAATTCGTGAGCGTCGTATTGAACTGGCTAAAGATCCGGATTACATCATGGATATTCTAAAAACTGGTACGGATAAATGTCGCGATATTACCCAGGCGACACTGGATGAAGTTAAATCTGGCCTCGGCGTATTCCATTTCTAAATATAAAATTGCTTTGAAAAGCTCTTCTGATGAAGGGCTTTTTTATTTAAACTATAATTGCGCAAAAATGATGCAAATATCCCCACATAATCTTCATAGTTTTAACCTTATTTAACATGTATTAACATGAATACTGATGAGTCATATGAGAATGCATCCTATTATGGTCATATTCAGTAAGGAATCAGATTTAACTCTCTCCACAGTTAATGAAGTAGTTTGAAAGACATTCCTTTTTCTACGCAATGACAACCCCAATCATTGCGTTTTTTTTGTTTATAGTTTTTCAAAATGCTAAAAAAATCCTGCGTTTAAGCAGGATTTAATCATGGCTAAGAATTAATAACTGAACAAGCCTTTTTCTAATGGTATTTCGATACCTAAAGAAACTCCGCTATCTCGACCATTTACCTTTGAATCACCGACCCATGCATTAATTTTAAGCGGCATTTCTGGACGGATATAATGTGACCAGGTCAAATCCAGTGCTTTAATCTCATCATTAAAAGCAAAAGCAGCATTATTAACGGCGGCTCGTTCCGATTGATTCACATCAGCAAAAAGTATACGACCCGATAAGCGGTTCATAAAATCAATACGAATGTCTTCACCCACGGAAATCATCTGCGCATCGCCACCTAAAGCATGTGCTAGAGGATAACCATGCTGATAAAAACCGTCTGTATAATTCGTATGGTTGTAGGAAATGCCTTGAACCTTGCCATTAGTCCGCGTATCTGCCCATTCTGCATAAACTTAGTATGGCATATTTCTCAAACTAGCAGAATAGTCGATTCTAGCCAAATACATTTTTTTTGCAGGTAAGCCCCCAGCCTCATCTTCTCCTACATATTGAGCATATAGACCCACCGGAATTTGGGTAAGAGAAAATAAATTTAACCGCGCATCGAAACCGGCAATCTGGTTAGATGGGTCTGGTTCACCTGTACCCCCATTATCTTTACTACCTACAAAAGCATCCCACAGCGAACTTAAACTTTCAGGTCGTCCTTCACCACCCCACTGAATCGCACGCGAGGCACCAAGCTCTAAATAAGGTAAAGGCTGTGCTGTAACACGCAAACCAATCAATTTGGCGTCTGGAACTGCGCTATAGTCATCGAGTTGACCGGCAAAAGCCTGATATTGCCACGGCCCAATCCAAGATAACCATTTATTTTCAAATGCTGTCTGTTCTGCACGTTGAACTGTAAAGCCATAGACTGGACGACTGGCATCACCACGCATCAAGCTGCCATCATGGCTTGGGCCCCAGTAAGTTGGAATCTGCCCAGCAATCAACCATTGATTCCAAAGTTTCCCCGCCAGATAAGAACCTTCGAGATTTACATCCTGATCATTATCAATTTGTGGATCTTTTTCAGCATTCACCCTGATTTTGGCATCCCAATTCGTACTGCCAGCATTAAACTCTAAAGCTGCCTGATATTGTGCTTTTTGCTGATCCCCGAAAGTCTGTGGAATATTTTTTTGATCGGTTTCTGCAAATACACCCAATTTTAGCAGTTGATTATCTGCCTTTAGTTTAGCCAGAACCGAATCGATTACACGCTGCTGTACAGTATTGCTGATCTGCGCATTTGTTAAGGCTCGTTGAATTTCATCCCCACTCAGCGGCCAGGTTGAGGTACTGATTTGAATAACCCCTTGCTGGTTTAACCAGTTCAGGTCAGTACGCAAATTTGCATCATTTAGAACCAGGCCCTGAGCAAAAGCAGGAAGAGCAAGCGTAGTCAGCAACACACTCAATAATGTTTTTTTTTAGCAACATGGGATGAATATTCTCAAGTTTATTTTCTGCTTCACCTTAATCGCTCCTATGTTAATTTTCAACGATTAAACTGTTGTTTTTTACTCAAGCTTTCAGATGTATCGATAAAAAATAACCCACACAATGGTGGGTTATTTTGAATTCAGCATTTAAGCATTTTTATGACGCATATGCGGGAACAAGATCACATCGCGGATACTTGCTGCATTGGCAAAGATCATCACCAGACGGTCAATACCAATACCCTCACCTGCTGTTGGAGGAAGACCGTATTCCAATGCTTCTACAAAGTCTGCATCGTAATGCATAGCTTCATCATCACCAGCATCTTTTTCAGCAACCTGTGCCTGGAATCGTTCAGCCTGATCGATTGGATCATTTAATTCCGAGAAGCCATTTGCCAACTCACGGCCACCGATGAAGAATTCAAAACGGTCGGTAATGTGTGGATTGTGATCATTACGGCGTGCCAATGGAGAAGTTTCCGCTGGATATTCAGTAATGAACGTCGGTTGACGCAATTTGGTTTCTACGGTTTCTTCAAATACCATAGTTTGCAGTTTGCCCAGACCAAAACCTGGCTTCACTTGCTCTTTCAATTCTTCCTGAAGGAATTTTGCCAGGAACTCACGGTCATTGACATTTTCAGGAGTAAATTGCGGGTTATTTTCCAGAATCGCATCGAACATTGAAATTTTCTTGAATGGCCCTTTGAAGCTATACACTTCATCGCCATAAGGCACGTCAGTCGTACCCAAGATATCAATCGCCAGACGCTCTAGCATTTGCTCGGTCAATTCCATCAAGTCTTTGTAATCTGCATACGCCTGGTAGAATTCAATCATGGTGAATTCAGGGTTATGACGGGTAGAAACACCTTCGTTACGGAAGTTACGGTTAATTTCAAACACACGTTCAAAACCACCGACTACCAAACGCTTTAAGTAGAGCTCTGGCGCAATACGCAAGAACAATGACATGTCCAGTGCATTGTGATGTGTTTCAAAAGGACGTGCTGATGCACCACCTGGAATCACATGCATCATTGGCGTTTCAACTTCCATATAGCGCTTTTCAGTCAGGAAGGCACGGATACCCGCCACAACTTTGGCACGAATTTCAAAAGTTTTACGTGTTTCTTCATTAACGATCAGGTCAAGATAACGTTTACGATACTTCACTTCAGTATCGTTCAGACCATGGAACTTGTTTGGAAGTGGACGCAATGATTTGGTCAGTAATTCAAAATGTTCGATATGTACATACAAATCGCCTTTACCCGAACGACCGATATAACCTTCGACTGCAATGATATCGCCAAGGTCCAGACCTTTAATGGTAGCCAGTACATCTTCAGCGAGTTCTTTACGCGCAACATAAAGCTGGATACGACCTGTCATGTCCTGGATCACGATAAATGAACCACGGTTCAACATTACACGACCGGCAACTTTGACGTAGACCTTTTCGCCTGCTTCAATTTCTTCTTTAGATTTATCAGCGAACTGGTCTTGTAAATCCTGGGCATAATGCTCACGCTTAAAGGTATTCGGCCATGGGCTCTTACCTGTTTCTTGTGCCTGAGCTTCGATTTGCTTTAACTTGGCATGACGCTGTGCAATTAAATCGTTTTCGGAAATGATTTGTTCAGAAGTCGATTGAGCGTTAGTTTGCGTCATCTCTGCCTCGAATAAGATTAGTTAAAAAATAGAAGTTGCATAGAATAGCAGAAATCCTTCTCAAATCGTAGCGCAAACACTCTCAGGAACCGGCTTTTCTTTGGAAAAATCCACTATCCTGCTATTTACACCATTCGGTTGAGCCCTTCTGTCACTCTTTTAAATTGCCTTTCTTCAACCTTTTGCAGCACCCCGCTGCTCTCAGTTGGGATTAAAGTTTAAATCAGACAGGGGTTATACAAAATCATTGCACTGCAAAATTGTGGCTTAGACCAATAGCTAACTGCCTTGTACACCCAGACGTTCTACAATGACGCTCAGATTGAAGATGATGTGCCAATCAACAAATAACCAATATGGCATGTCCCATAAAAATGAGTAATGAACTATGTCTAAGATTTTGTTTTTACATGGCTTAGATTCCTCCAGAGAATCCACCAAGTTCCATGCCATTGATGTGGTACATAAATACTGTATCGATGTCGATTATCGAAATCTGAGTTATAGTTCGGTCACCGAGTTTTATCATGAGATGATTGAAACCATCAAACCGGATATTCTGGTCGGCCACAGTCTTGGCGGTTATTGGGCACTGAAAATGTCACAAGCGTATCAAATTCCATGTGTAGTGGCCAATCCCATTTTGCAGCCTAACTTCCGCGATGATTATCCGCCGATTGGGCATCACGATTTACAGCATGATATTCCTCAGTTTGCCTATCTGGAGCTGGGCGATGAAATTCTGGATATGCATGCGGTTCAGACACAACTTGAAGACTATATGCAAATTCAGGCAGTTGATGGCGGCCATCATCGTCTGGAACATCCTGAGCAAATTAATACACTGATTCAGGAAATCGAAGATCATTTTATCAGGCAATAAAAAAGCCCCACATTTTTGGGGCTTTTTTTTAATTTATGACTTAAGCAACTGCCGCTTCAGGCTGA